>NZ_JAFLXH010000036.1:0-70674 GCF_019891515.1 Pseudomonas sp. Wu6
CAGCAGCGCAGCTTTACGTTCTTCTGAATAGAAAGGCATGACCATACTCTTGCCGCCCCCGGAATGCTTTTCAAAAAGCGGGGGACACGACAACTACCCTGACACCGGGGGGTTCGGCCAGCGTGGTTTAACGGGGCGCCTGAGATCAACATCAAAATCAAAAGCGACTCGCTTCGCATCGTGGTTACGGGTGGGTGCGGCTGCTTTATGTAGGAGCGAGCTTGCTCGCGAAAAACTCACAGGCGCCGCGTTCATTCAGGAAGCACGCGTTATCGTTGACGTTTTTCGCGAGCAAGAGCTAGGCGCCCCCTCGCTCCTACAGACGGCGGTGTTCGCTTAACTGACTGGTATCAGGGCAAGCACCCTCCCCCATCATTTCAAGCTCGAACACGCAGCACGACCCCAATCCCGATCGAACATCTATCCTTACCTCAGGTCCACGTTAAGGAGAGCAATGGATCGGAGGGATGTTCATCGTGCATATCGCTGACATAACCATGTTCTACGCCCCGGCCAGCGGTGGCGTACGCACTTATCTGGACGCCAAGCACCGGCGCCTGGCGCTCAAGCCCGGCATTCGCCACAGTCTGTTGGTGCCGGGCGCCCACTTGAGCGAGCGCGATGGTATTTTCCAGGTGCCGGCGCCGCCGCTGCCCTTCGGCAAAGGCTACCGCTTCCCCCTGCGCCTGGCGCCATGGCGAAATGTCCTGCACGATTTGCAGCCTGATCTGATCGAAGTCGGCGATCCTTACCTGACCGCCTGGGCCGCCCTGGACGCCCGGCGCCAGCTGGATGTGCCCGTCATCGGTTTTTACCACTCCGATCTCCCCCTGCTGGTGCGTAACCGCATGGGCGCCTGGTTTACCCCCAACGTCGAAGCTTATGTCAGCAAGCTCTATGGGAATTTTGACCGCGTACTGGCTCCCAGCCAGGTAATGGCCGACAAACTCATTGGACTTGGGGTAAAAAACGTCTTCGTGCAACCCTTGGGCGTCGACCTGCAAACCTTCACGCCACAGGTACGCGACCCCGGCCTGCGCGCCGAACTGGGGATCGATGAAGACACCAGGCTGCTGATTTTCGCCGGGCGTGGCTCCAAGGAAAAGAACCTGCCGGTGCTGCTCAACTGCATGAAGCGCCTGGGCGAGGGTTATCACTTATTGCTGGTGGGTTCCGGCATGCCGGCCAATGTGCCGGACAATGTCACCGTAGTCGATGGCTTCCGCCCGGCCGATCACGTGGCCCGCTTGATGGCCAGCGCCGATGCGTTATTGCATGGCGGTGACCAGGAAACCTTCGGCCTGGTCATTCTGGAAGCCATGGCCTGCGGCATTCCGGTGGTCGCCGTGGCGGCGGGAGCCTTTACCGAGATTGTCGACGAGCGCTGCGGCCTGCTCTGCGCGCCCAACAACCCCAAGGCGATGGCCGATACGGTACGCGAACTGTTTGGCGCCGACAGCCGCCGTCTCGGGGAACAGGCGCGGCGCCATGTCGAACAGCATTACGCGTGGGATGCGGTGGTGGACAGCCTGCTGGGGCATTACCATGCCGTGCTCGGCACACAAAAGCCGATGCTCGCCCATGGTTGAACGTTCAGTCATGCTGGTGCTGCACGACGTGGCGCCGAGCACCTGGGCCGATTACCGGCCCTTTGTCGAAGCCGTCGACGCCATCGGCAATGTCCCTGTCACCTGGCTGGTGGTCCCGGACTTTCATCATCACAACGCCCTGGCCACCCATGCAGACTTCCGGCGCCTGCTCGACAACCGGGTAGCCAAGGGCGATGAACTCACCTTGCACGGGTATTACCACTGCGACGACCAACCCCGGCCGCGTACACCCCGGGAATGGTTCATGCGGCGCATCTATACCCATGAGGGCGAGTTCTACCAGTTATCGCAAGCCGAAGCCTTGCAGCGCCTGACCGACGGCATCGAGGTATTCCAGCGCAATGACTGGCCCCTGCAAGGGTTTGTCGCACCCGCCTGGTTGATGAGCCAGGGTACCCGGTTGGCGTTGCGCCAGTTACCGCTGAGCTACACCAGCGACCCGCAGCACCTGTATCGCCTGCCCGACTTCACGCCCATCCACGCCCCGGGCCTGGTGTGGAGCGCGCGCAGTGCATGGCGCCGAGGCTTGTCCAAGGTCTTGAGCGATCGACGCGAGCAGCGCTGGCAGACCGCACCGGTGATCCGGTTAGGGTTGCACCCCGTCGATATGCGTCACGAATTTTCCCGTCAGTATTGGCTGCACACCCTGGAGCGCCTGCTTGAGGATGGACGCACGCCACAGACCAAGTCCGCGTGGCTGTCGACGCTGCCATGCGCCGGCTGATCTGGCTGGGCCTGGCGCTGCTGGTCGCGCTGGTGATCCCGGTGTGGCTGGGTGGCGGCGAAACCGTTGCGCGCCTGCGCCAGTTTCCCCTGCTCCAATTACTGGGAATGTTTGCCATGATCATCGGCTGCTGGCTGATCAACAGCCTGCGCCTGCGCTTATTGCTGGGCGCACAGCGCGCTCGGTTGGGATGGCGCAAAAGCCTGGGCGTGGTGATATCGACCGAATTCGCCATGTGCGCGACCCCAGGCGGCAGCGGCGGGCCCCTCACGCTGATGGGCCTGCTGGCACGCAGCGGCATACGGCCGGCCCATGGCAGCGCGGTGTTCGCCATGGACCAGTTGAGTGACTTGCTGTTCTTTTTCTGCGCACTGGTGGGCATCGTGCTGTATGCGCTGTTCCATAGCCTCAGCCCACGCCTGGAAGAGCTGTTGGGGCTCAGTGCCGTGTCGATGGTCGGTGGCGTCGTCGGCTGCGTGTTGGTGGTGCGCTTTCATCGCCGCCTGATTCGCCTGGCCGGAAGTGCACTCAAGGCCATGAAAGTGCGCGCCGGCACCCGCCGGCGGTGGGCCCGTCGGTTGCTGCGCTTCCTTGCGGCCTTCACCCAAACGCTGAAATTGCCCTGGAGCACCCTGCTCGGGGTGTTCGCGCTGACCAGCCTGCATTGGTTATTACGCTACAGCGTCTTGTACCTGGCGCTGCGTGGCCTGGGTGGGCAGGTGCAGTGGGCCTGGAGCTTCCTGATCCAGATGCTGTCATTGACCGCAGGGCAATTGAGCCTGCTGCCAGGCGGGGCCGGGGCGGCGGAGTTGACGTCGGCGGCATTGCTCGCGCCGATGGTAGGCAATGCCACGGCGGCGGCAGCCATTCTGATCTGGCGGGCAGTGACCTATTACTTCTATCTGCTGGCCGGTGCGCCCGTGTTTCTGTTGATGGTGGGCAAGCCGCTGCTCAAGCGTCTTTTCCGGGGGCAGCGGGCGGCTTTTCATCCTCCTGCAACTGCTCCCACAACTGGGCGGCGCCGGGAAAGTCAGTACCATCCTCAGCACACAGCGCATCCGGGTCGTAGCGACTCAGACAGCCCTCGCCCAGGGTAGCGGGTGGCCTGGAAGTCGCCTTGTCGAGTGGGTCGGTCATGGTCGCCTCCTGAAAATAAAAAGGGCCCGGAGAGTTTTACTCCCGGACCCCTGCTTGTTCAACCAGACGCGTCGGTCAGAACACCACGGTCTTGTTGCCGTGCACCAATACGCGATCTTCCAGGTGATAACGCAAGCCACGGGCCAGCACCATCTTTTCGACGTCGCGACCGAAACGCACCATGTCTTCGATGCTGTCGCTGTGGCTGACGCGCACCACGTCCTGCTCGATGATCGGACCGGCGTCCAGCTCCTCGGTGACATAGTGACAGGTTGCGCCGATCAGCTTCACGCCGCGCAGGGACGCCTGGTGATAAGGCTTGGCACCCACGAACGACGGCAGGAAGCTGTGGTGAATGTTGATCACCTTGCCCGCGTATTCGCGGCACAGTTCCGGCGGCAGGATCTGCATGTAGCGCGCCAGCACCACCACGTCGGCATCGTGCTGCTTGACCAGGCGCGACACTTCGGCGAACGCCGGCTCCTTGTCCTGCGGGTTGACCGGCACGTGGTAATACGGGATGCCATGCCATTCGACCATGCTGCGCAGGTCGTCATGGTTGGAGATCACACACGCGATCTCGCAATCGAGCTCATCGCTGTGCCAGCGGTGCAGCAGGTCCGCCAGGCAGTGGGATTCACGGCTGGCCATCAGCACGACGCGTTTCTTCTGCTCTGTGTCGGTGATGTGCCAGGTCATCGAAAACTCTTCGGCGATCGGCGCAAACGCCTCACGGAAGGCTTGCAGACCAAAAGGCAAGGTATCGGCACGGATTTCGTGACGCATGAAAAACCAACCGCTGAGATCATCCGAGTGATGGCTCGCCTCGGTGATCCAACCGTTATGAGAAGCCAGAAAGTTACTGACCTTGGCAACGATGCCAACCCGGTCCGGGCAAGCAATCACCAGCCGAAAAGTGCGCATTAGGGGGAAACTCCAGAACTTCGCAAAGGCCGCCATTCTAGCGATTGCGCAGAAAAACTGCAGTACTCCTTGTGCCTTATTCTGATCCCTGGCGCTGGCAACACCCCTTAACAGCGTAAGGGTTTACCAGCGTTATATGGCGTTACACAGGCAAGCTCGGCAATTAGCAGAATTAAGCTGATTGTTTTTAGCCGCGTACCCGATAATTAACTCGACTTCACACCGCGGCGAAAAACTTCAATCTAATTCACGTAAATAGCTGCTTAAATGTTTACTTGATGAAATTGCCTGACTATTATTAGGCCACTCACCCTGTCAATCAGCGTTCTACATAAGGTTGTCCACATGTCTCTGATCAACGAATACCGCGCCACCGAAGAAGCTATCAAAGAGCTGCAAGCCCGTTTGAAGAACCTGTCGCAAGACGACAAGCTGAAAACCGAGCTGGAATTCGAAGGCAAACTGCGCACCCTGATGGGCGAATACTCCAAATCCCTGCGTGACATCATCGCGCTGCTGGATCCGGAATCGAAAGTTAAAGCACCGCGTGGCGCTGTGAAAACTACCGGCACCAAACGTGCTCGCAAAGTCAAGCAGTACAAAAACCCGCACAACGGTGAAGTGATTGAAACCAAAGGCGGCAATCACAAGACACTGAAAGAGTGGAAAGCCAAGTGGGGCGGTGACGTGGTAGAAGGTTGGGCTACCCTGCTGGGCTAAGCCTGGTCGGATCTGCACCCGATACGCGACACATTGAAAACGCCAGCTCGCTGGCGTTTTTTATTGTCTGAATGTTTTGCAGTTGCTCGGCTACAGATTCAGGCGGGCCGCTAAAGAGTCAGCATAGTCTTGCCATTCATCCAGTACCTGGCACTGAAACGCTGTCGCACTGTTTTTCAATTCCTGATGGGCCAGCTTAAATGCCGCCAGGGTATTGGGTGCGCCCCATACCGGGTCTGACAACCGTTGCTGACAGAAAAGTCTCCAGCGCTCTTGCTCCTCATTGTTCAAGGTTTCAGGAAAGTTACGCGCGCGATAGCGGAATAATAATTCAGGCAATCGATGATCATCGAACGGCCATTGCTGGCGTCCCAGTTGTACCGGCTCTGCCATGCGAACTTGTTCACATAAGCGCCGATCACGGTCGCCGATAAAACCCTCATAGAGCTGCTGCTCAGGATCGGCATTCGGCGCATATTCCTCCTCGGCGTAAACGCTCGCCAACTTGTCACGCCAAACTTCCTGTGCGTCAGTTAGTCGCAGCGCCCGTGCCTGGTAAACCTCCATATCCAATTGCAACCGCTCGCGATCTTGCGCGCGCAGCACTTTCAAGGGCGCGACGACCGGACAGCGGTTGATGTGCAGCAACTTGAGCGGCACCGGCAGATCGCCCGCCGACAGCTCATCGCGCCGCGTATAGAGGCGCTCGCGCAACGTTTGGGCATCCAGTTCGAGCAGGGCCTGCGGGTCGAGCCCCAAGTCGCACACAATCAATGCATTGCGATTGCGCGGATGCCAGGCCAACGGCAAGACCACCCCCAGATAATGCCGCTCGGCGCTGAAGCGTCCGGAAATATGCACCAGCGGCTGTAACAGGCGCACCTGGTCCATCACCCGTTGCTTGCTCCGCAACTGGAACAGCCACTCATACAGCTTGGGTTGTTTGTCCCGCACCAATCGCGCCAGGGCGATGGTCGCGCGCACGTCAGACAACGCATCGTGGGCCTGGCCGTGGTCGATGCCGTTGGCTTGCGTCAGGCGTTCGAGCTTGAGCGTCACGCGCCCGTCCTGCTCGGGCCACACAATCCCCTCCGGGCGCAGGGCATAGGCGGTACGCATCACATCGATCAAGTCCCAGCGGCTGTTGCCGCCCTGCCACTCGCGTGCGTAAGGGTCGAAAAAGTTGCGATAGAGACTGTAGCGCGTCATTTCATCGTCAAAGCGCAGGGTGTTATAACCCGCGCCGCAGGTGCCGGGGGCCGCGAGTTCGGCGTGCACCCGGGTCATGAAGTCCGCTTCGGCAAGGCCTTTGTGCGCCAGGACCTGCGGCGTGATACCGGTGATCGCACACGCTGCCGGATGGGGCAGGATATCGTCGCTGGGCCGGCAATACAGATTGATCGGCGGGCCGACCTCGTTGAGCTCGAGGTCGGTACGAATGCCGGCTACCTGCAGCGGGCGATCGCTGCGCGGGTTGATTCCGGTGGTTTCATAGTCGTACCAGAAAATGGAGGTCACGGGCTGTTCCTGTGCTGAAGACCGGCAAAGTCTAGGCGCTGCAAGGGGCCAGGGGCCAGCAATACCTTACTGGACAAACATCCAGCAAAATCTTGAAGGGTTGCTTCCCGCCTCGACACTGCTAGCATCCGTGTCTCTCAGTCGCTTCGCACTGCCAAGGATCGCAATGCCAACAGCTCCTCTGGATACCTGCTACCAGATCGAGACCCCCGAGGGTATCGACCTGCCCTTGCGCCCTGCCGGCCTTGCGCCAAGGGCATTGGCCTTTGCCTTCGATCTGCTCGTGCGCGGCGTGATCATGGGCATCCTGCTGGTGCCCCTGGCGCTGCTTGGCAACCTCGGCCTCGGCCTGGGCGCGCTGCTGCTGTTCCTGGTCAGTTGGTGGTACATGGTGCTGTTCGAAGTGCTCAACCAGGGCTGCTCGCCCGGCAAGCAAGTCATGGGCCTGCGGGTGGTACAGGATGACGGCACCGCCATCGGTTGGTCGGCATCACTGATCCGCAACCTGCTGCGGTTTGTCGACATACTGCCCTTCGGCTACTTCTTCGGCGCCATCAGTTGCCTGCAACATCCGCACTTCAAGCGGCTCGGCGACCTGGCAGCGGGCACGCTGGTGGTCTACCGCGAACAGTCGCTGGCCCGTCCGCCCCTACCTCAGGCAGCCGCCCTGCGCCTGCCCTTCGCGCTGGAGCTGAGTGAACAGCGCGCAATCCTCGGTTTCGCCGAACGCCAGGCCGACCTGTCTGCCGAGCGGGTGCATGAACTGGCTGCAATCCTCGCGGCGCCCTTGCAGGTGTCCCCGGCCCGCGCCGTGGAGCAACTTAACGGTGTGGCCCGCGGTTTGTTGGGGCCGACATGAAGCAGAGCCTTTTTGAAAGCCGGCACCAGCAGCAATGGCAGACTTTCGCCGAACAACTGAAACAGTTGGAGCGAGGCAAAGCCTGCGAGGTGGCCGACTTCCCTTATCACTATCGACGCCTGTGCCAACACCTGGCCCTGGCCCAGGAGCGCGGCTACAGCAGTTACCTGGTGGACCGCCTGCAACAACTGGCGCTGCGCGGCCACCAGCAACTGTATCGCCATCGCAGCCAAACGACGGCGAACGTGGTGGCCTTCATCCTCGCCGATTTCCCGCGCCTGGTACGCGAACAATGGCGGTTCGTGCTGATCGCCAGCCTGCTGTTCTTTGGCAGCCTGCTGGGCATAGCCCTGTTGGTCTACCTGTTTCCCGACCTGATCTACAGCATCGTCAGCCCGCAACAGGTGGCCGAGATGCAAAGCATGTACGACCCCGCCGCCAGTCGCCTGGGCCGCGCGGCCGAACGCGCCTCCAGCGAAGACTGGATGATGTTTGGCTACTACGTGATGCACAACATCGGCATCGCCTTCCAGACCTTTGCCGCCGGTTTGCTGTTCGGCCTGGGCAGCGTGTTCTTCCTGGTCTTCAACGGCTTGACCATCGGGGCGGTGTCCGGGTACCTGAGTGAAATCGGCTACGGCCAGACCTTCTGGTCATTCGTGATCGGCCATGGTGCCTTCGAACTCAGCGCCATCGCACTGGCCGGTGCGGCGGGCCTGCAACTGGGCTGGTCACTGATCGCGCCAGGGCCGTTGGCACGTAGCGAATCCCTGCGCCTGGCGGCCCGCAAAAGCGTGCAGATGCTCTGCGGAGTCATGGTGTTCCTGCTGATCGCAGCGTTCATCGAAGCCTACTGGTCATCCACCACAAGCATTGCGCCCTGGATCAAATACCTGGTGGGCAGCGCACTATGGCTGCTGGTGGCCGCCTACCTGATCTTCGCCGGCCGGACTCGCCATGCGCCTGACTGACGCCAGCGTGGTCATCCGCCCGCGTACCTCCTGGGAAGCCATGGACCTCGGCGTACTGCTGGCCCGTGAACATCGTGCAGTGCTGATGGGCAGTTGGGCCCTGGTCAGCCTGCCTGTGTTCCTGCTACTCACCTCGCTGCTGTGGCAGTACCCGTCTTACGCCCTATTCCTGTTCTGGTGGCTCAAGCCCGCCTTCGAACGCTTGCCGTTGTACATTCTTTCCAAGGCCCTGTTTGGTGAAACCCCGAGCCTGAAACAGGCCGCTCGCCAGTGGCCACGCCTGCTCAGGGGGCAACTGTTCGCCAGCCTGACCTGGCGCCGGCTGAGCCTGAGCCGCAGCTTCATGCTGCCGGTGAGCCAGCTTGAAGGCCTGGATGGGCCGGTGCGTCAACAGCGCCTGGGCATACTGCAACAGCGTAATGCAGGCGCCGCGCGCTGGCTGACAATCATCGGGGTGCATATGGAGATCGGCCTATGGTTCGGGTGCATGGCGCTGTTCTATCTGTTCATCCCCGAGCAGGTTGAACTGCAGTGGGACTGGCAGCGGCTGGTACTGGCGACAGGCCCGCAGGGGCTATGGCTGGAACACCTGAGCAACGCGTTCTATGCGCTGGTCCTGGTGTTCTGGGAACCCATCTACGTCGCCTGCGGTTTCAGCCTGTACCTCAACCGTCGCACCGTTCTGGAAGCCTGGGACCTGGAACTAGTGTTTCGCCGGTTGCGCCAACGCCTGAGCGGTGTCGCGCCGCTGTTGCTGCTGGTCGTCGGGCTCACGCTGGTGCAACTGAGCCCATCGGCGCTGGCCGATCAGACAGCTGAGCCCAAGCCCCTCGGCACCCAGGCGGCCAGCCAATCGATCAAGGCGCTGTTGGAAAAACCGCCGTTCAAGAATCCGCAAACCGTCACCCGTTATCGTTTTGGCGAGGAAAAACCCGCCACGCCCCGCAAAGCCCATGGGGACGGTAAATTACCTGCCTGGCTCCAGCAATTGCTCGACAACCTCAACAGCAACACCTTCAGGCACGTGGCCCAAGGCTTGGAGATACTGCTATGGAGCGTGGTGATTGGCGGGCTGGCCCTGGTGGTGTGGCGCTACCGTGAATGGCTGCGCACATTTGTCAGCCGCAGGCGGCGACCTCAGCCCATCACCGCAAGGCCTGCGCCTGCCCAATTGTTCGGCCTGGAACTGGGGGTCGAGACATTGCCCGACGATATCGCCAGCGCCGCCGAACAGCTATGGCCCACCCGCCCGCGGGAAGCCCTCGGCCTGCTGTATCGCGGCCTGCTCAGCCGGCTGCTGCATGAGTTCGACCTGCCACTCAAAAGTGCCGATACCGAGGGCCAGGTACTGGAGCGCGTTCATCAGTTGCAGCAACCGCAGTTGCTGGCATTCAGCCGCGAATTGACCGCTCACTGGCAAAACCTTGCCTATGGCCATCGACTGCCTCCCGGCACCGCCCAGCAAAAACTGTGCAGCGATTGGCGCGCACTCTTCAGTAGCGGAGCCAGCCAATGAAACGGCCATTACTGTGGATTGCCGCGCTGCTGGCCTGCCTGTTGGGAGCGGGCGGCCTGTATGCCTGGCACAAGGCAATTCCCTATGAGGAGGTTGTGGATCGTGGCCCATCGCCGGACGCACTGGCCAACCCCTACCTCGCGGCGGAGGATTTCCTGCGCCAGCAAGGCCTGGCGGTAACACATGCCAACGGGCTCGAGCGGCTTGCCGATCTGCCCGCCCCAGGCCATAGCCTGCTGTTGCTGGGGGAGCGTGGCAACATGACCCCAGGCCAGGTCGAACAACTGCTGGCGTGGGCAAAAGCCGGGGGGCACCTGTTACTGGTGGCCGAGGCGTTATGGGATGAAGAGACCGGTAAAAGCGGCGACCTGCTGCTCGATCGTCTCAATCTTCACCAAACCCTTAGCGATGACTTCGACGAGCCGGCGGTGCCGCGCAAAAAGATCGCGCCGGACCTCACTAAACTGTATGTCGACAATGAAACCGCACCGGCGTATTTCAGTTTTGACACCGACTTCAACCTTACCGACCCCGGGCACCTGGCGCAGTTTTCAGCCAACAGCGCCAAGTCCAGCCATCTGATGCAACTTGACCTCGGGTCAGGCCGCGTCACGGTGCTCACCGACAGCGACCTGTGGAAAACCCCGAGCATCGGCAAGCACGACAATGCCTGGCTGCTGTGGTACCTGAACCAGGGCACCGACGTCACCCTGCTGTTCAACAGCGGCGCGGACAACCTGCTGACCCTGCTGGTTCGTTACTTCCCCCAGGCCCTCGTCGCGCTGGTCGCACTGCTTGCCCTGGCACTCTGGCACGCCGGCATGCGCCAGGGCCCGATCCAGGCACCCGCGCCCAAGGCGCGTCGACAGCTACAGGAGCATTTGCGCGCCAGCGCCGACTTCCTGCTACGCCGCAGCGGCCAGGGCGCCTTGCTGCAAGCCTTGCAGCAGGATTTACTGCGCACCGCCCGCCGCCGTCACCCCGGCTTTGAACACCTCGACATGGCAGAACAATGTCAGGTGCTGGAACACCTGACGCAACAACCCTCCCCTATCATCCGCCAGGCACTCGCCGCACCTGCGCTGAAACGGCTCTCCAGCGCCGATTTCAGCCAACGGGTGGCGTGCCTGCAAACCCTCAGGAATGCCCTATGAGCGACTCTCCAACGGCTACAACCCTGACCGCAGAACAGACTGTCCAAAACGCCACGCAACAGGCCCAGGCCCTGCGCATTGAATTACGCAAGGCAGTGATTGGCCAGGACGCGGTGATTGATGACGTGCTCACTGCGCTGATTGCAGGTGGCCATGTGCTGTTGGAGGGTGTACCCGGCCTTGGCAAAACGTTGCTGGTGCGTGCGCTGGCCCGTTGTTTCGGCGGCGATTTCGCGCGCATCCAGTTCACGCCGGACCTGATGCCCAGCGATGTCACCGGCCACGCGGTGTACGACCTGCAGACCGAACAGTTCAAGCTGCGCAAGGGGCCGTTGTTCACCCACTTGTTACTGGCCGACGAAATCAACCGCGCTCCGGCCAAGACCCAGGCGGCACTGCTCGAAGCCATGCAGGAGCGCCAAGTCACCCTGGAGGGCGAGGCATTGCCCATCGGCGCGCCGTTCATGGTGCTTGCCACCCAGAACCCGATCGAGCAGGAAGGCACCTATCCGTTACCTGAAGCCGAGTTGGACCGCTTCATGCTCAAGGTGCGCATGGACTATCCCGACGCGCAGCAGGAAGTGGACATGGTGCGCGAAGTGACCCGCTCGTCCAGGGCCGACATGCTCGATGTACAACCGTTGCGTACCGTGCTGCAGGCCGAAGACGTGGTACAGATGCAGCAGATCGCCAGCGGCATGCCTCTGGATGAACAGGTGCTCGACTATGCCGTACGCCTGGCGCGGGCCACGCGCAGTTGGCCGGGCTTGACCATCGGCGCAGGCCCACGGGCCTCTATCGCCCTGATTCGCGGCGCCCGTGCCCGTGCGCTGTTGCGCGGCGGCGACTTCGTGACCCCGGATGACGTCAAGGGATGCGCCCTGGCGGTGCTGCGTCACCGCGTACGGCTCGCGCCCGAACTGGACATCGATGGCCTGGAGGTGGACCAGGTGATCAAGCAGTTGCTCGACCAGATTGCGGCCCCCAGGCAGTAACGCCGGCATGAAACCGACCCGTCTGTTCCTGACCTGGCTGGGTGTCCTGTTGGCCCTCAGTATCCTGCTGGGCGCGTCGATGGCCTTGCAGGTCAAGGTGCCCGAGACCTTGCACGCAATCGCCTGGGGCCTGCTCCTGGCCCTGTTGGTGCTGGCGATGCTCGATGCCATACGGTTACGCCGCCGCCCTTCGGTACGTGTGCGCAGGACACTGCCCGGCAGCCTGGCATTGGGGCGCTGGGGAGAAGTGCGCCTGTCACTGGAACACGACTATCCACAGCCGCTGACCGTGCAGGTATTCGATCACGTGCCCGACGGGCTGGTTGTGGATAACCTGCCGCAATCCATTTTGCTGCGCCCGGGCGAGCGTGGTGAGTTGGGCTATCGTGTGCGCCCCGTACGACGTGGACATTTCAGCTTCAGCCGCTGCGAAATCCATCTGCCCAGCCCCCTGGGGTTGTGGTCGGCGCGGCGCTGGCTCGACGTCACGGACGCCACTCGCGTGTACCCGGACTTCGCACGCTTATCGGGTGCGCAGTTGCAGGGGGTGGATAACTGGCTGAGCCAACTGGGTGTGCGCCAGCATCAGCGGCGTGGACCGGGCCTGGAGTTTCATCAATTACGCGAGTTTCGCGACGGTGACAGCCTGCGTCAGATCGACTGGAAAGCCACGGCACGACAACGCACGCCGATTGCCCGGGAATATGAGGATGAACGTGACCAACAGATTGTGTTCATGCTCGATTGCGGCCGGCGCATGCGCAGCCAGGACGACGAGTTGTCCCACTTCGACCACGCTCTGGATGCCTGTCTGTTACTGAGTTACGTCGCCTTGCGCCAAGGCGATGCAGTCGGGCTGTGTACCTTTGCCAGCGACCAGCCGCGTTACCTGGCGCCGGTCAAGGGCAGCGGTCAGTTGAACGTCTTGCTCAATGCCGTCTATGACTTGCACAGCACACGCAAGACAGCCGACTACGAGGCCGCCGCCAGCCAATTGCTGGCTCGGCAAACACGGCGCGCATTAGTGATCGTGGTCACCAACCTGCGTGATGAAGACGATGAAGCACTGGTGAGTGCGATCAAGCGCATTGGTCGGCACCATCGGGTGCTGATCGCGAGTTTGCGAGAGGAAGTGCTCGATCAACTGCGCCAGGCCCCGGTACAAACCCTGCCCGAAGCATTGGCCTACAGCGGCGCAATTGACTACCTCAACATGCGTAACCAGTTGCATGACCGCCTGGGTGCCCATGGGCTGACCGTGCTGGATAGCTTGCCGTCAACATTGGGCGCCGCGCTGGTGACGCGTTACCTGCGCTGGAAAAAAGCCGGCGTGTTCTGAACGCACGCGCACGGCCACGGTGGACACGGCCCCCGTAGCCGACTGCACCCGCCGTTCAGGCGGATGCCTGCAGCGGATCGAAACTGAAGTAATGCAACAAGGCGCTGATCAGCTGTGCGTATTCTTCGCATGCCTGAAGCACGCGGAACCCCGAATCGTAATGTTGCGGGTTGACGTCTTCCCGGCTCCACAGACAAGTCGCGGTAAGATCAACAGCCTGGAATTCGCCGTGCAGCCCGGGAATTTTCAAGCGCAGCTCGAAGTCTGCACCGATCATCATCGGTAACTGGCTGATCAGCATCAGCCCGCCCTCGGAAACGTCGCCCAGAAAACCGATTGGCTTGTCCGTAAGCCGATTGAACACCTGCAAGAAATAAGGCAGCTGATGCCGTTCGATCCGTCGTTCGATAAACATGGTGAGGTTGCCATCCCATAAAGCCAGTGATTCGAAACGAGCCCATCGCTCTCCCTGATATCGGTGTGAAAAGCGCGCGTTGTCACGCGACCGCTGCCGAATCCGGGCGTTGCACTGTTTTGAATAGAAAGTTGTACAAACTGATATTCAAAGAATAGCCCAAGACTGGCACCAGGCCAGTTCTCAAGCGACAAAGTTCTCAAGCGACAAATAGCACTACAGCGAGGTCGGCCGTGGTTGCGCCACACTTGCGCCGGAGTCATGCCCCAACTGGCGCAAGGTATCGAGCCGGGCACGGGCGCGATAAGCGTACTCGCTGGACGGGTATTGGCTGATGATGAATTGATAGGTTTGCGCGGCATCGACGAACAGCTTCTGCCGCTCCAGGCACTGCCCGCGCAGCATCGAAACCTCGGGTTGCACATAACGACGGGTGCGGCTCTCGCGGTCGACCTGGGACAACTCCAGCGTGACCCGCGCGCAATCGCCCACCCCATAGGCACGGTAAGCGTTGTTCAAATGGTGGTCCATTGACCAGCGGGTGCAGCCGACAACACTGACGGCCAGGGCAGCAACGAGCAAAATTCGCATGGGGGTTCTCCTGTCTTGTGCAGTGTATCGACCCCGCGCCGAAAATCTTCAAGACTGTTCGTCTTTTCAACCTCAGCAAAAACAAGCCGTTCGTCAATAAGTAGTGCAAACGAACAATGACTACAACGAAAGAGCATAGTAGCCTTCCCCAGCGCTTGAACTCAGGAGTCTGTGCATGTCCGTCCGTCGTACCAAAATCGTCGCCACCCTTGGCCCGGCCAGCAACTCGCCGGAAGTCCTCGAACAGCTGATTCTGGCTGGTTTGGACGTTGCCCGTCTGAACTTCTCCCACGGCACCCCGGACGAGCACAAGGCTCGCGCCAAGCTGGTGCGTGACCTGGCCGCCAAACACGGTCGTTTCGTGGCGCTGCTGGGTGACCTGCAAGGCCCGAAGATCCGTATCGCCAAATTCGCCAACAAGCGGATCGAGCTGAAGATCGGTGACAAATTCACCTTCTCTACCAGCCATCCGCTGACTGAAGGCACCCAGGACATCGTCGGCATCGACTACCCGGACCTGGTCAAGGACTGCGGCGTCGGCGACGAACTGCTGCTCGATGACGGCCGCGTGGTCATGCGCGTCGACACCGCGACCCCGACCGAACTGCATTGCACCGTGATCATCGGCGGCCCGCTGTCCGACCACAAAGGCATCAACCGTCGCGGCGGTGGCCTGACCGCACCGGCCCTGACTGAAAAAGACAAGGCCGACATCAAGCTCGCCGCCGAGATGGAAGTGGACTACCTCGCCGTGTCCTTCCCGCGCGACGCCGCCGACATGGAATACGCCCGTAAACTGCGCGACGAAGCCGGTGGCACCGCTTGGCTCGTGGCGAAGATCGAACGCGCCGAAGCCGTGGCCGATGACGAAACCCTCGACGGCCTGATCAAGGCGTCGGACGCCGTGATGGTTGCCCGTGGCGACCTGGGCGTGGAAATCGGCGACGCCGAGCTGATCGGCATCCAGAAGAAAATCATCCTGCACGCGCGCCGCCACAACAAAGCGGTGATCGTTGCGACCCAGATGATGGAGTCGATGATCCAGAACCCGATGCCGACCCGCGCCGAAGTGTCCGACGTGGCCAACGCCGTGCTCGACTACACCGACGCCGTGATGCTCTCGGCTGAAAGCGCCGCCGGCCCGTACCCGTTGGAGGCCGTCCAGGCCATGGCGCGCATCTGCGTCGGCGCTGAAAAGCACCCCACCAGCAAGACCTCCAGCCATCGCATCGGCAAGGTTTTCGAAAGCTGCGACCAGAGCATCGCCCTGGCGGCCATGTACACCGCCAACCACTTCCCGGGCGTCAAGGCAATCATCGCCCTGACCGAAAGTGGCTATACGCCGTTGATCATGTCGCGCATCCGCTCCTCGGTGCCGATCTACGCGTTCACCCCTCACCGCGAAGCCCAGGCCCGCGCGGCGATGTTCCGCGGCGTGTACACCATTCCCTTCGATCCGGCCTCGCTGGCACCCAACGAAGTCAGCCAGAAAGCCATCGACGAACTGGTCAAACGCGGCGTCGTAGAGAAAGGCGACTGGGTCATCCTGACCAAAGGCGACAGCTACCACACCACCGGTGGCACCAATGGCATGAAGATCCTGCACGTGGGCGACCCGCAGTACTGAGTGACACGCAAAAAAAACAAAAGCCCCGCCATGAGAATGGCGGGGCTTTTTGCATTTAAGGCGTCATCGCGGCACAGTTACCTACACAACCGCAGTTCGCAGCCCCCACGCTAACCACGATGCGAAGCGAGCCGCCCTTGATCTTGATCTTGACCTGCTTTTGATCTTAGGCGCCCCGTCAAACCACGCTGGCCGGAATTCGCCATGGATTTGGGGGGCAAACCGGCAGGGATGCCGGTTTAGCCGCCCCGCGCCATGGATGGCGCGTGGCGGCGGCCCCCCAAATCCATGGCGGATTACGGGCACACCGAGCCCAGGCGAGGTGCCGAGTGGTGGGGCAAGAGCGTTTTGCTTACTTTTGCGCTTTTCAAAAGTGAGCCGCCGTAAGGGCGGAACCCTAAGCAGCCGTTACCTAAGTAATGGATATGTACTCGGTCCAATCCAACATCCTGGTCGGCCCAGAGGCCGCCATCGGGGGCAAGCCCCCTCCCACAGTTAACCGCGTACACCCGCAACGCCTGTGCTCGACAGCCAGCGTTCAACCACGGGGCAGGAATACATCGGCCAGCAGTTGATTACGCGGCAGCCCCACCAGGAACAAGCGTTTGGAAAAGGCTTCGACGCTGTCAGGATGCCCGCAGACTAAGGCCAGCGCTTGCCGCGATATGAGCCGCAGTTGCCCCAATGCCTGGGCCAACTCATGTGCGGTCCACAACTCCACTGTAAGGTTCTGATGCTGCGCGGCCAGCGCCATCAGGGACCCGGCCAGATAATGCCCATCAGCATCATGCGCCAGATGAACCACGCGAATGGCACCTTGGTGATCCTGGCGCAACGCCTCACGCAACACCCCCCACAAGGGCCCCAGCCCGGTACCGGAGGCGAGCAGCCACAGCGGTCGCGCCTGCCAGTCCGGATCGTAATGCAGCGCCCCGCCGCGCAACTCGCCCAGGCGCAGACATTCCCCCAGGTTCAACTGTCGCGCCGCATCGCTGAATTCGCCGGGTAAACGGCAATCCAGATGAAACTCCAGGTACGGATCCTCCTGCGGCAAACTCGCCAGGGAATACGGCCGCGCCACCTGCCCCGCCCATAACACCAGGTGCTGCCCAGCGCTGTAACGCAGGCCGCGCTGCGGTTGCAGGCGCAGACGCAGCACCGACGCCGTCAGCCAATCGGCACCCACCACCTTCGCCGCCACACCATCGCGCACAGGATCAAAGGCTTCGACCTGCAGATCGCCAACCACCTGGCACTGGCACGCCAGGCGCCAACCGTGCTGGCGTTGCTGCGGGCTCAACGCGTCAGGTTGGCGGTCCTGAACCTCGCCCTGGCAACGTACCAGGCAGGCATGGCAACTGCCGGCGCGGCAACTGTAGGGCACGGCCACACCTGCCTGGTTCAAGGCATCCAGCAGGTTGCTGCCGGTGGCGACCGACCAGTGGCGTTCGCCGACGTGCAGTTCAGGCATATAAAGGCTCTATCAGAAGGGACGCGCACAGGGAATCATGCCTGCGACAGTTTGACCATAGTCGGGTGTATCGGCCACCGCCACGGGTTATACTGCCGCGCCTTTTTAGCGTCGCGCCTGCACCAATGGCGTGCCTGTGGAAGGTGGCTTCAGCCGACCGATGCAACACTGAAGCCACCTTTATTGAATGTTCCCTTATAGAGGAGCGCGACTCATGACCGTGATCAAGCAAGACGACCTGATTCAGAGCGTTGCCGACGCCCTGCAATTCATTTCCTACTACCACCCGGTTGATTTCATCCAGGCGATGCACGAGGCCTACCTGCGCGAAGAATCGCCGGCGGCCCGTGACTCCATCGCCCAGATCCTGATCAACTCGCGCATGTGCGCCACCGGCCATCGCCCGATCTGCCAGGACACCGGCATCGTCACCGTGTTCGTGCGCGTGGGCATGGACGTACGTTGGGATGGCGCCACCATGGGCCTGGACGACATGATCAACGAAGGCGTGCGTCGCGCCTACAACCTGCCGGAAAACGTCCTGCGCGCATCCATCCTCGCCGACCCGGCAGGCGCGCGCAAAAACACCAAGGACAACACCCCGGCGGTGATCCACTACTCCATCGTCCCGGGTAACACCGTGGAAGTGGACGTGGCCGCCAAGGGCGGTGGTTCCGAAAACAAGTCGAAAATGGCCATGCTCAACCCGTCCGACTCGATCGTCGACTGGGTGCTCAAGACCGTTCCGACCATGGGCGCCGGCTGGTGCCCACCGGGCATGCTCGGCATCGGCATCGGCGGCACCGCTGAGAAAGCCGCGGTGATGGCCAAGGAAGTGTTGATGGAATCCATCGACATCCATGAACTGAAGAAGCGCGGCCCGCAGAACCGTATCGAAGAGATGCGCCTGGAGCTGTTCGAGAAGGTCAACCAACTGGGCATCGGCGCCCAGGGCCTGGGTGGCCTGACCACCGTGCTCGACGTGAAGATCATGGATTATCCGACTCACGCCGCTTCCCTGCCGGTGTGCATGATCCCCAACTGCGCCGCCACCCGTCATGCGCATTTCGTGCTCGACGGTTCGGGCCCGGCATCGCTGGAAGCGCCACCGCTGGACGCCTACCCGGAAATCGTCTGGGAAGCCGGCCCATCGGCCCGTCGCGTCAACCTCGACACCCTGACCCCGGAAGAAGTGCAGAGCTGGAAGCCGGGCGAAACCGTGTTGCTCAACGGCAAGATGCTCACCGGTCGCGACGCCGCGCACAAGCGCATGGTCGAGATGCTGAACAAGGGTGAGACCCTGCCGGTGGACCTCAAGGGTCGCTTCATCTACTACGTCGGCCCGGTTGATCCGGTGCGCGAAGAAGTGGTTGGCCCGGCAGGCCCGACCACCGCGACGCGGATGGACAAGTTCACCCGTCAGATCCTCGAACAAACCGGCCTGTTGGGCATGATCGGCAAATCCGAGCGCGGCCCGACCGCTATCGAAGCGATCAAGGACCACAAGGCCGTCTACCTGATGGCCGTAGGCGGCGCCGCTTACTTGGTGGCCCAAGCCATCAAAAAATCGCGCGTCGTCGCTTTCGCCGAACTGGGCATGGAAGCGATCTACGAGTTCGACGTGAAGGACATGCCGGTTACCGTTGCGGTGGACAGCAACGGCGAGTCGGTACACATCACCGGTCCTGCCATCTGGCAGAAGAAGATCAGTGAGAGCCTGGCGGTGGAAGTGCAGTAAGCACCTCCCTCCAAGGATAAAGGCGACTGCGGCCCCAAGGGCCCAGTCGCCTTTTTTTTGTGATGAGTGCAGTCAAATGTGGGAGGGGGCTTGCTCCCTCCCACACAAGCCCCCTCACTGCACTACCCAATGGCTCATGGTATGGTGCTCGCCCCCTACCGGCCTGTTCATCATCGTATGATCGCGATCCCTCGCCCCCTGCGCCTGACGTTCTACTCCCTGCTGATCATCGCTGGTGCCGTGCTGGCTGCCGCCCTGGCCACGCGCCATGCCGAACGCCAGGCCCTGGTGGACGATGCCGCTCGCGCCAACCAGCAGCTCGCGCTGTATGCCAACTCGCTGCACACCCTGATCGAACGCTACCGCGCCCTGCCCGCCGTGCTGGCCCTGGACTCGGAGATGATCAACGCCTTGAAAGGCCCGCTGACTGCCGACACCCAGGACCTGCTCAACCGCAAACTGGAACGCATCAACAGCGCCGCGCAGTCGTCCACCCTGGAATTGATGGACCGTACCGGCCTGGCCGTGGCCGCCAGCAACTGGAAGCTGCCCAGCAGTTATGTGGGACACAACTATGCATTTCGGCCTTATTTCAGCCAGACCCTGAGCCAGGGCACCGGGCGCTTTTATGCCGTGGGGGTGACCACCGGTATCCCGGGCTACTTCCTTTCCAGCGCGGTGGTCGATGAGCACGAGCAGTTCCTTGGCGCCATGGTGGTCAAGCTGGAGTTTCCCGAACTGGAACGCGAATGGGCCCAGGGCAATGACTTGCTGCTGGTCAGCGATGCACGCGGCATTGTGTTTATCGCCAACCAGCCGGGCTGGCGCTATCGCAACCTGCGGCCGTTGTCAGAGAGCGACCTGGCTGAACTCAAGGCCACCCGTCAATACGACAAGAAGCAACTGCAGCCGCTGGAGACCCGCACCCTGCAACGCTTCGACGACAACAGCCACTTGATGCGCGTCAACGGCCCCGACGGCAGTGCCAACTACATCTGGGAGTCGCTGCCGCTCAAAGCCGAAGGCTGGACCCTGCACCTGCTGCGCAAACCCCAGTTCCCGCTGGAAGACCAGCGCAACGCCGGCCTTGCCGCCGCCGGTTCGTGGCTGGCCCTGGTGTTTCTTGTGCTGTTCCTGAGCCAGCGTTGGCGCCTGGCGCGTCTGCGTCAACGCAGCCGCGAAGAGCTTGAGCAATTGGTGGAGGAGCGCACCCAGGCCCTGCGCACCGCCCAGGATGGCCTGGTGCAGTCGGCCAAACTGGCGGCGCTGGGGCAGATGTCCGCCGCCCTTGCCCACGAAATCAACCAACCGCTGACCGCGCAACGCATGCAATTGGCGACGCTGCGGCTGTTGCTCGACCACGGCCGCGTGGACGATGCCTACAAGGCACTCACACCGCTGGATGACATGCTCACGCGCATGGCGGCGCTGACGGGCCACCTCAAGACCTTCGCCCGCAAAAGCCCCAGCGGCCTGCGCGAACGCCTGGACCTGGCCACCGTGGTCGACCAGTCCCTGCACCTGCTCGACGCGCGCCTGCGCGATGAACATATCGGCGTAGCGCTGGACCTGACCCGCCCTGCCTGGGTGCGCGGCGACGCGATTCGTCTCGAACAGGTGTTGATCAACCTGCTGCGCAACGCCTTGGATGCCATGGCCGACAAACCGCGCAAACGTCTGGAGATTCGTTTGCACGCCGACCAGCAGCTCTGGCAGTTAAGCGTCAGCGACAGCGGTGGCGGGATTGCCGAAGAGCACTTGAACAACGTCTTCGACCCCTTCTTCACCACCAAACCAGTGGGCGACGGGCTCGGCTTGGGGTTGGCGGTGTCCTACGCTATCGTGCACGAACTGGGCGGACGCCTGATCGCCGGCAACCGGGGCGACGGCGCAGTGTTTACCTTGACCTTGCCTGTCGCGCTGGAGACGCCCGATCTATGTTGAACGCGGTGATTGTGGTTGATGACGAAGCCAGCATTCGTACGGCCGTCGAACAATGGTTGAGCCTGTCGGGTTTCGAGGTGCAGTTGTTCAGCCGTGCCGAAGAATGCCTGGCGCAGTTGCCCAGGGACTTCCCCGGCGTGATCCTGAGCGATGTGCGCATGCCCGGTCTCAGCGGCCTGGAGTTGCTGGCTGAAGTACAGCGGCGCGATGCCGACCTGCCGGTCATCCTGCTCACCGGCCATGGCGATGTCCCCATGGCCGTCGACGCCATGCGCGACGGTGCCTACGACTTCCTGGAAAAACCCTTCAGCCCGGATACCCTGCTCAATAGCCTGCGTCGAGCACTCGACAAACGCGGCCTGGTCCTGGAAAACCGCCGCCTGCATCAGCAGGCCGACCACCGCGCCCAGCTCGAATCCAGCCTGCTGGGGGTGTCCCGCAGCCTGCAGAACCTGCGCCGCCAGGTGCTGGACCTGGCCACGCTGCCGGTCAATGTGTTGATCCGTGGCGAGACCGGCAGCGGCAAGGAATTGGTCGCCCGCTGCCTGCATGATTTCGGCCCACGGGCGAAGAAGCCGTTTGTCGCGCTCAATTGCGCGGCCATTCCCGAGCAACTGTTCGAGGCCGAGTTGTTCGGCCATGAAAGCGGCGCGTTCACCGGCGCCCAGGGCAAGCGTATCGGCAAGCTGGAATTTGCCCACGGCGGCACGCTGTTCCTCGATGAAATCGAAAGCATGCCTCTGGCCCAACAGGTGAAATTGTTGCGGGTGCTGCAGGAGCAGAAGCTGGAGCGGTTGGGCTCCAATCAAAGCATCCAGGTGGATTTGCGCATCATTGCCGCCACCAAGCCGGACCTGCTGGAAGAGGCCCGTGCCGGGCGTTTTCGCGAAGACCTGGCGTATCGCCTGAACGTCGCGCAACTGCGCCTGCCGGCGTTGCGCGAGCGGCGCGAAGACATCCCGTTGCTGTATGAACATTTTGCGCAAAGCGCTGCCGAGCGCTTGGGCCGCCAGGTCGAGCCCTTGAGCGGGCCGCAGTTGGGACGCCTGCTCAGCCATGACTGGCCGGGCAACGTACGTGAGCTGGCGAACGTTGCCGAGCGCCAGGTGCTGGGGCTTGGAGAGCCGGAACCTGAAGGTGTCGAGGCCGGGCAATCGTTGGCGGCGCAACAGGAAGCCTTCGAGGCGCATTGCCTGAAAGCTGCCCTGGCCCGGCATAAAGGCGATATCAAGGCAGTGCTGGCTGAGCTGCAACTGCCGCGCCGCACCTTCAATGAAAAGATGCAGCGGCATGGATTGGTAAGGGAGATGTTTCTCTAGCAGCCTTCCGATCGCCATCGGGGGCAAGCCCCCTCCCACATTTTGATTTGTGAACACATCCAAGTGTGGGAGGGGGCTTGCCCCCGATGGCGCCCGCAGCCATAAGCGGATTTCCGCTCATCACCCCAAAACCATCAGCGACTTTCCGCTCAAAAAAACCTCGCAACCCTTCTATCCCGGGCCTTCATCCACCTGGCACAGCTTCTGCTATAGCCCCAGCCAGGCAGTGCTCAGGCACGCTTCATAAAAACAACTAGATTAAGGATCCTTCAATGGATAACTCCAATACCTTGCCTCTGGGGTCGGCCGCTGCGCCGGCGAAAGAACGCACGACCTCCAGCCGGATCAAATCGATCTTCAGCGGCTCCGTCGGCAACATGGTCGAGTGGTATGACTGGTACGTCTATGCCGCCTTCTCGCTGTACTTCGCCAAGACCTTCTTTCCCAAAGGCGACACCACCGCCCAATTGCTCAACACCGCCGCGATCTTCGCCGTGGGCTTTCTGATGCGCCCTATCGGCGGCTGGCTGATGGGCCTTTACGCCGACAAAGTCGGGCGTAAAAAAGCCTTGATGGCCTCGGTCTACCTGATGTGTTTCGGCTCGCTGCTGATTGCCCTGAGCCCAAGCTATGAACTCATCGGTATCGGCGCACCCATCCTGCTGGTATTCGCCCGCTTGCTGCAGGGGTTGTCGGTAGGTGGCGAGTACGGCACCTCTGCCACGTACCTCAGCGAGATGGCGACCCGGGAACGCCGCGGTTTCTATTCCAGCTTCCAGTACGTGACCCTGATCTCCGGCCAGCTCATCGCGCTGGGTGTGCTGATCGTGCTGCAGCAAACCCTGACCACCGAACAGCTGTATGCCTGGGGCTGGCGCATTCCGTTCGCCATCGGCGCCCTGTGCGCAGTGGTCGCGCTGTACCTGCGTCGCGGCATGGAAGAGACCGAGTCGTTCACCAAGAAGGAAAAAGCCAAGGAAAGCGCCATGCGCACCTTGATGCGCCACCCCAAGGAACTGCTCACCGTGGTCGGCCTGACCATGGGCGGCACCCTGGCGTTCTACACCTACACCACCTACATGCAGAAATACCTGGTGAACACCGTCGGCATGAGCATCTCCGACTCCACCACCATCTCGGCGGCGACGCTGTTTCTGTTCATGTGCCTGCAACCCCTGGTGGGCGGGCTGTCGGACAAGATTGGCCGGCGCCCGATCCTGATCGCCTTCGGCGTCCTCGGCACCCTGTTCACCGTGCCTATCCTCACCACCCTGCACACCATCCAGACCTGGTGGGGCGCGTTCTTCCTGATCATGGCCGCGCTGATCATCGTCAGCGGCTATACCTCGATCAATGCGGTGGTCAAGGCCGAGCTGTTCCCGACCGAAATCCGCGCCCTCGGCGTGGGCCTGCCGTATGCCCTGACCGTGTCAATCTTCGGCGGTACCGCTGAATACATCGCCTTGTGGTTCAAGAGCATCGGCATGGAAACCGGCTACTACTGGTACGTGACCGCGTGTATCGCGGTGTCGTTGCTGGTCTATGTGACCATGAAAGACACCCGCAAGCATTCGCGGATCACCACGGACTAACTGCATGATGAGATAAAACCTGTGGGAGGGGGCTTGCTCCCGATAGCGGTGGGTCAGTCAGTAATGTATAGACTGACCCACCGCTATCGGGGGCAAGCCCCCTCCCACATTGGGTATGATGTGGGCTCCAGAATTGAGAGCAGACAGGTTATGTCCGACGATATCCATTTCTACGAACCCGCCAACGGCCACGGCCTGCCCCATGATCCGTTCAATGCCATCGTCGGCCCACGTCCGATCGGCTGGATCTCGTCACACGACCGCGAAGGTCGCCTGAACCTGGCGCCTTACAGTTTCTTCAACGCGTTCAACTACATCCCGCCGATCATTGGGTTTTCCAGCGTCGGGCGTAAAGACAGCCTGAACAATATCGAGCAGACCGGCGAGTTTGTGTGGAACCTGGCGACCCGCCCGCTGGCCGAGCAGATGAACCAGAGTTGCGCGGCTGTTGCGTCGGACGTGGATGAATTCGAGCTGGCCGGCCTGACGCCGGTGGCTTCGAAAGTCGTCGGCGTACCGCGAGTGGGCGAAAGTCCGGTGTCGTTCGAATGCAAGGTGACGCAGATTATCCAGCTGCAACGCGCCGACCAGCAATTGGTCCCCAGCTGGCTGGTGCTGGGCGAAGTGGTCGCGGTGCACATCGCCAAATGGCTGCTCAAGGATGGGATCTACGACACGGCGGCCGCCGAGCCGATTCTGCGCGGTGGCGGCCCGGCGGATTATTTCCAGTTAGGCCCTGAAGCGCTCTTCAAAATGTACCGACCAGGCGCCACAAAACCCTGACTGAAATGCAGTCAAACTGTGGGAGGGGGCTTGCCCCCGATGACTAGGTATCAGCTGCAAATTTGCTGGCTGACAAACCGCTATCGGGGGCAAGCCCCCTCCCACATTTAGTCCCAAATCAGCTGGCCTTCCGCGTCCACATCGACCAGATACTCAAGGCGCGCCGCCGCCGCATCATCGGCATCGGACGCGGTCTTGAACGTCCGACCGTCCAGGATCTTGTGAAACCTCGGAGCGCCCATGCCATCGAGTGCCTTGACGGCAACGGCGGCGCTGTAGCCACTTTCTCCCGGTACGACGGCGGAAACGGCTTCGTGGTGGGCAAACTGTTTACGTGCCATGTTGCAGGTCCTGGCCAATGAAAAGTCGGCCATTCTAACCCCTAACCGGCCAGTTGCAGGTACTCGCCGTAGGCGTTGACGGCGGATGCGTCGGTGAAGGTCTGGAAGTCCATGCTGCGCACGACCATGTCGTTCAACAACTCGGTGAAGATCATCAGGGCCGGGGAATTGAAGTAGGCGCTCATCGCCTGCTCGCTGCTCCATAAACCTGTGACCAACCACACATCGGGGTCGACCTGGGAATGCTGCAACGAAAATTGCAGGCAACCCTGAGCCTGTCGGCCCGGTTCGATCAAACTGCTCAAGCGTGCACCCAGCTCGGTGCTGCACCCGTTACGGGCACGGATAAAGGCCATATGGCTCGCGGGAATGGGGGTGGACATGTTCGACTCTCCCGTTGAGAAGTGATGCTCGGCAAGCACTGTGAGGGCGTGTTGCCACAGGATCAAAGATAGCGGCGCAGGGTTGGGCGCGGTTAGTCAATTCCTGCAGGCTTATTGCACAATCCTGCGAGAAGCGTAGGCAGGACGTTTGCGCAGCCGTTTTATTCCACGCCCGAGCGGCTTGTTTCAGGGACATGACAGGCGCTTTGCTTGCCTGATTCACGAAAGGCCGCAGGATCAGGCAAGGATTGTGCAGAATCGACGTAACACTTTTGAAAACCCACCGCTAAGCTGAGCCCCATCAAATTCGCGTGTAGAGGACGTCTCATGCCGTCGCCCGACCTCAAGCCCACTCCCCTCGATGCCGAGATGGAAAAGCAGCGTGCCGAACTGGCCAGCATCGTGCACCGCCATACCTGGGAAGACGGTTCCTACGGCACGGCGATCACCTCGCTGTACCTGAACCGCCACAACACACCGCGCGACTTCATGCCGGTGCTGGTGGAGCCGGCATTGTGCATCCTCGCCAGTGGCAGCAAGGAAGTGCGCCTGGCCGACGAAATCTTCGCCTATGACCCGCTCAACTATCTGGTGTTCTCGGTGGCCATGCCGGTGGCCGGGCGGATTATCGAGGCCACGCCGGAAGACCCCAACCTGTCGGTGCGCATCAATATCGACCCGGCCCAGCTCACCGCATTGATTGCCGAAGCCGGCCCGATGGGCGTGCCGTCGCGTCCCACGTCCCGTGGCATGTACGTCGACCGCATCGACAATCAACTGCTCGACGCCGTGCTGCGCCTGACCCGCCTGCTGGATACGCCCAAAGATATCGCGATGCTTGCGCCGCTGATCAGCCGCGAAATTCTCTACCGTTTGTTACGTGGGCCCCAGGGCTATCGCCTGTATGAAATTGCCGTCGCCAACAGCCAGAGCCACCGGGTGAGCCAGGCGATCAAGTGGTTGAACGGCAACTACGAACAGCCGCTGCGCATCGATGACCTGGCCCGGGAAGTGAACCTGAGCGTCTCGACCCTGCACCACCGCTTCAAGGCGATCACCGCCATGAGCCCGCTGCAATACCAGAAACAGCTGCGCCTGCAGGAAGCTCGGCGACTGATGATTGCCGAAGGGCTGGAGGCCTCGGCGGCGGGGTATCGAGTGGGGTATGAAAGCCCGTCGCAGTTCAGCCGGGAGTACAGCCGGTTGTTTGGTGCGCCGCCCTTGCGGGATCTGGCCAGACTGCGCCAAAGCATCTGACCGCGCGCGGACCTAATGTGGGAGGGGGCTTGCCCCCGATAGCGGTGTATCAGTCAGCTCATTTGCAACTGACCCACCGCAATCGGGGGCAAGCCCCCTCCCACATTGGTCCGAGTTCAGTCAGTCTAATCCGCGGGGTAGCTTCAGGGTGACGCGCAGGCCGCCTTCGCGCAGGTTCTGCAAACTCACTTCGCCCCCATGGCTATGGGCAATGTTGCGCGCAATGCCCAACCCCAGCCCATAGCCCTGCTGCTGCCCGGCCAGGCGAAAGTGGGGCTCGAACACTTGTTCCAGGCGCTGTTCCGGCACGCCGGGGCCTTCGTCGTCCACGTGCAGGATGAACTCGGCGCCATCGTCCTCGATGTGCAAATGGGCGTTTTGTCCGTATTTCAGCGCATTGTCGATCAGGTTGCCGATACAGCGCTTGAGCGCCAGCGGCTTGCCCGGGTAGGTGGCCAGGGCCTGGCCATGCTGGGTCACTCGCCCGTTGCCGTTGGGCGCGAGGTAGGGCTCCACCAGGCATTCGAGGACGTGGTTGAGGTCCACCGGCTGGATGTTCTCGTGGATATCGGTGTCTTTCACGCATTGCAGCGCGCCCTTGACCAGCAATTCCAGCTCATCCAGGTCACGCCCGAACTTGGTTTGCAGGTTCTCATCGTCGAGCAGTTCCACGCGCAGGCGCAGGCGCGTGATGGGGGTGCGCAGGTCGTGGGAGATGGCGCTGAACAACTGGCTGCGCTCGGTCAGGTAGCGGCTGATGCGCTCACGCATGGCATTGAACGCACGCCCCACTTCCACCACTTCACTGCCGCCGCCTTCGGCCACCGGCTCCACGTCCGCGCCCAGGGACATGTCCCGCGCCGCCCGCGCCAGGCGCTTGAGCGGTCGGCTTTGCCAATGCACCAGCAGGCCGATAAACAGCAGCAGGAAGCCGCTGGTCAACACGATAAACCACACCTGCTGGGCCGGCAGGCCCTGCTCTTCAAGGCTGGTGTAGGGTTCGGGCAACAGCGAGGCGATGTACAGCCATTCACCCTGCGCGAGCTGGATCTGGGTGACCAGCACCGGCGGGTTGACCGGCTCCAGGGTCAATGCGTAGTGGGCCCAGGAGCGCGGCAGTTCGTCGAGCTTGAGGCCGGCATTGAAGATGCGCAGGTCTTCGGCGCTGACGAACTCCACCGAGATATGCACATCGGCGCCGAGGGTCTGGCGCAACACGTCGTCCACAGCCACCAGCACCGCCTGCTTACGCGGGGTTTCGGGCAATACCTGCATGTCCAACGGACGATCATTGAGGGTCACCACAAAACGCGTGCCGCCCATGCTGCGCAACTGGTCGAGCACCAGCGGGCGATAGGCCACCGGCAATGAACGGAAGTAACTCACGCTGGCGGTCATCGAATGCGCCAGGCTACGGGCGCTGGTGACCAGGCCTTCCAACTGCGTGGCGCGCAGCTGCGAGACCCAGATCACGCTGGACAGCGCCTGGGCGAACAACACGGCGAGCAAGGTCAGCAGCAACATGCGCCCCAGCAGCGAGCGCGGCACGGGAAAACGGCGGCGGCGTTCGCTCAGGTGTTCAGTGGGCATTGCCGGCAACCACGCTGGCTGCCAGTTGATAGCCGCTGCCGCGCACGGTGCGGATCAGCCGCGGAGGTTTGTCGGTATCGCGCAGGCGTTGGCGCAGGCGGCTGACGGCCATGTCGACGATACGGTCCAACGGCATCAGGTCGCGGCCACGGGTGGCGTTGCCGATGGTGTCGCGGTCGAGGATCTGTTGCGGGTGGTCGAGAAACAGCTTGAGCAAGGCAAAGTCGGCGCCGGAGAGGATCACCTCTTCGCCGTCCACGTGAAACAGGCGGTGGCTGACCGTATCGAGGCGCCATTCGTCGAACACCAGCACTTCGCCACCGCTGCTGCGCTCCTGGCCGAACTGGCAGCGACGCAGCAGCGCCTTGATCCGCGCCTGCAACTCGCGGGGGCTGAACGGCTTGCCGATATAGTCATCGGCGCCCAGCTCCAGGCCGATCACGCGGTCAGCTTCGTCGGAACTGGCGGTGAGCATGATGATCGGCACCTGCGCCTGGCGCGGGTGCTGACGAACCCAGCGGCAGAGGCTGAAACCGTCTTCATCCGGCAACATCACATCGAGGATCACCAGGTCGCACGGCGCCTCGCTCATCGCCTGGCGAAACCCCGCGCCATCGGCCACGCCACGGACCTGGAAGCCGGCGCGACTGAGGTAGGTCTGCAGCAATTCGCGGATTTCCTGGTCGTCGTCGACGAGGAGAATGGATTTACTGATTGCGCTCACGGGGTCCTCCTTGTTGTTGTGGGTGTTCTTGAGGGCCTCATCGGGGGCAAGCCCCCTCCCACATTCGATCGCGTTCCAACTTTGGAATGCAGGCAAATGTGGGAGAGGGCTTGCCCTCGATAGGCCATCACAGCCTAAGCAAATGCCTGCTCAAGCGCCACACCCGCCCCGGTCAACCCGGAATACGGTGCCGTCACCAACCATACCGGAATGCCCTTGAAGTAGTCGCTCATGCAGCCTTTATCGGCGAAGCTCCTGGCAAAACCGCTGTTGATAAAGAAGTCGGCAAACCTCGGTATCACCCCGCCCACGATGTACACGCCACCACGCCCGCCGGTGGTGAGCACGTTGTTGCCCGCCACCCGGCCCAGCCAGATGCTGAATTGGTCCAGGACTTCCATCGCCACCGGATCGCCAGCCAGGCCCGCCGCCGTGATGGCTTCGGGTGTGTCCAGCACAGGTGTGTGCCCGTCCACCGCACAGATCGCCCGGTACAGGCGCGGCAAACCGCCGCCGCTCAAGGCGGTTTCGGCGCTGACATGGCCGATCTCGCTGTGGATGTGCTGCCACAACTGGGTTTCGCGCGCACTGCTCAGGGGCAGGTCGACATGGCCGCCCTCCCCCGGCAATGCCGCAAAGCGCCCTGCGCCAAGGTCCAGCAGGGTGCCGACGCCCAGGCCGGTGCCCGGGCCGATCACCACGGCCGGGCGCAACGGCTCAGGGGTGCCTTCGCACACCACGCGGAATTCGTCGGGCTGCAGGCGGGTCATGCCCAGGGCCATGGCCGAGAAATCATTGACCAGCAGCAATTCATCCACCTGCAACGCCTGGCAAAACGCGGTCTTGCTCAGGCGCCAGTGATTGTTGGTGAACTTGAATTCATCGCCGCTCACCGGCCCGGCCACCGACAGGCAAACTGCGCCGATATCGCCGATATTCAAGCCTTCTTCCGCCAGATAGAACCTGATCGCGTCTTCAGGGCTGGCGTAGTCCGCCGTTGCATGCACACGAATCGAATGCAATGCCTGATCCCGCCACAACGCAAAACGGGCGTTGGTACCCCCGATATCACCGACCAGCGCTAACTTCACTTAAGCGTCTCCAAGGCAGAGGTAAAGGCGCTGGCGCCCTGCTCTGCGGAGCTTGCGGCCAAGCGCATGAATGCAAACAACTCGCGACCGGCGCCCACGTTATTGCCCAACAGGCCAGTGGCAGGCGTACGCGCTGCAAATACGTCGGCGTCCACCTTAAGCTCCAGGGTGCCGGTGACGCCATCGACGCGAATGATATCGCCATCCTGGACCCGCGCCAGCGGCCCGCCGCTCTGGGCTTCGGGGTTGACGTGGATCGCGGCGGGAATCTTACCCGAGGCGCCGGACATACGCCCGTCTGTTACCAACGCCACTTTGAAACCACGGTCCTGCAACACGCCGAGGAACGGGGTCATCTTGTGCAATTCCGGCATGCCGTTGGAGCGCGGGCCCTGAAAGCGCATCACCGCAACGAAGTCTTTTTCCAGTTGGCCCGCCTTGAAGGCATCGGCCAGGTCCTGTTGATCCTGGAACACCACCGCCGGGGCTTCGACCACCTGATGCTCCGGTGCGACCGCAGACACTTTCATCACCCCACGGCCAAGGTTGCCTTCCATCACACGCAAGCCGCCTTCGGGCGAAAACGCACGGGCCACGGGGCGCAGGATGGTTTCGTCGAGGCTTTCGATGGGGCCGTCGCGCCAGATCAGTTCGCCGTCGACCAGGAACGGCTCCTGGGTGTAACGGCTCAAGCCCTTGCCCGCCACGGTGTTGACGTCTTCGTGGAGCAGGCCGGCTTCGAGCAGTTCACGGATCAGGAACGACATGCCGCCCGCCGCCTGGAAGTGGTTGATGTCGGCCTTGCCGTTCGGGTACACGTGAGACAGGGTCGGCACCACCTCGGAGAGGTCGGCCATGTCCTGCCAGGTCAGGATGATGCCCGCCGACATGGCGATGGCCGGCATGTGCAGGGTGTGGTTGGTGGACCCGCCCGTGGCGTTGAGGGCGACGATGGAGTTGACGATGGATTTTTCGTCGACGATCTCGCCGATCGGCGTGAAGTTGCCGTTGGCCTTGGTCAGGCGCGTGACCTGGTGCGCGGCCTCGCGGGTCAATGCATCACGCAGCGGCGTGTACGGGTTGACGAACGAGGCGCCCGGCAGGTGCAGGCCCATGACTTCCATCAACAGTTGGTTGGTGTTGGCGGTGCCGTAGAAGGTGCAGGTGCCGGGGCTGTGGTAGGACTTCATCTCCGACTCCAGCAACTCTTCGCGGCTGGCCTTGCCTTCGGCGTAGCGCTGGCGCACATCGGCTTTCTGCTTGTTGGAGATACCCGACGGCATCGGCCCGCCGGGCACGAAAATCATCGGCAGGTGACCGTAGCGCAGCGCGCCCATCATCAGGCCGGGGACGATCTTGTCGCAGATGCCCAGCATCAGCGCGGCATCGAACATGTTATGGGACAGCGCTACCGCCGTGGACATGGCGATGACTTCACGGCTGAGCAGGCTCAGCTCCATGCCCGGCTCGCCCTGGGTCACGCCGTCGCACATGGCCGGGGTGCCGCCGGCGAACTGGCCGACCGAGCCGACTTCGCGCAGGGCTTTTTTGATCTGTTCAGGGAAATGTTCGTACGGCTGATGCGCCGAGAGCATGTCGTTATATGAAGAAACAATTGCCACGTTGGCGGCATTCATCATGCGCAGGCTGTTTTTGTCCTCGGTGCCGCAACCGGCCACGCCATGGGCAAAGTTGGCGCACTGCAGCTTGCCGCGCATCGGACCGTCGCTGGCAGCGCCACGAATGAGCGCAAGGTAGGCCTGGCGGGTGGCGCGGCTGCGGGCGATAAGCCGTTCGGTGACCTCAAGAACGCGGGGATGCATGTATAGAACTCCAGGCTAACGGATGTGGCGACCTGAGAGTCTATGCTGATCAAACGCCCACGGCTCATGGGAAGGCAGGGGGTCGTTTGGATCATCGGACCAGTTGATTCAGGTCACTCGTTGTAGATTGAACAAAATATTGCCACTAAAAAGGCTTGTTTTCTATTTTTATGCGAATAATCTTGTAATTCTTACAACAAATCGACGACAGGCACTTTTCCAATGACTCTACGTATCGCAATCAATGGTTTTGGCCGTATCGGCCGTAATGTCCTGCGCGCACTGTATACCCAAGGCTATCGCCAGGATTTGCAGATCGTCGCCATCAACGACCTGGGCGACAGTTCGATCAATGCCCACCTGCTCAAATACGACACCGTACATGGCACATTCGACGCAGAGGTCACCCACGATCAGGAAGGCCTGACCGTCAACGGTGACCGGATTGCCGTGAGTGCCATTCGCAACCCGGCCGACCTGCCGTGGGCCGCGCACAAGATCGACGTGGTGTTCGAATGCACCGGCCTGTTCACCGACCGTGACAAGGCTGCCGCCCATATCAGCGCCGGCGCGCGCAAGGTGATCATCTCCGCACCGGCCAAGGGCGCGGACGCGACCGTGGTCTATGGCGTAAACCATGACATTCTGCGTCAATCGCACCAGATCATCTCCAACGCTTCGTGCACCACCAACTGCCTGGCACCGGTCGCCCAGGTGCTGCACCGCGAGCTGGGCATCGAAAGCGGCTTGATGACCACCATTCACGCCTACACCAACGACCAGAACCTGACCGACGTCTACCACACCGACCCGTACCGCGCGCGTTCGGCCACCCAGAACATGATCCCGAGCAAGACCGGCGCCGCCGAAGCCGTCGGCCTGGTATTGCCGGAACTGGCGGGCAAGCTGACCGGCATGGCCGTGCGCGTGCCGGTGATCAACGTGTCGCTGGTGGACCTCACCGTACAGCTGAAAAAAGAAGCCACGGCCGACGAAGTCAACGCGCTGTTGAAACAGGCCAGCCAGCACTCGAAGATCCTCGGCTACAACACACTGCCGCTGGTTTCCAGTGACTTCAACCATAACCCGCTGTCGTCGATCTTCGATGCCAACCACACCAAGGTCAGCGGCAAGCTGCTCAAGGTGCTGGCGTGGTACGACAACGAATGGGGGTTCTCCAACCGGATGCTGGATAATTGCCTGGCGCTGTGTAACGCCGAATAATCCCTCTGGGATCTCGCTTGTGTGGGAGGGGGCTTGCTCCCGATAGCGGTGGGTCAGCTAGAGGTAAGCTGGCTGATACGCCGCCATCGGGGGCAAGCCCCCTCCCACATTTGCTTTGCGCGGGGCCGCAGAAATCGCCACTTGCCATTTCAGCTGATGATAAGCATTATCATTCACTGCATGTCAGTCTGGTATCACTGTGAGCCAATCTCGCTTCAACCACGTCTTTCTCGCCCAACGGGTGATCCTGCTGCGCACGCTGCAGCGCATGGTGAATAACCACAGCACCGCCGAGGACCTGTTGCAGGAAACCTACCTGCGCGTGACTCGGGCCTTGAGTGAACGGCCGATCGACCACCTTGAACCCTTCGTCTACCAGACCGCGCGCAACCTGGCGCTGGACCATCTGCGTTCGCGCAGGATCCAGGCCCGCACCCTGCAGGAAGATGTCCCGCTGGATATCCTGCAAAGCGTCGCCGCCCCCATCAGCACGCCCGAAGACGCCACCCAGGCCGAGCAACTGCTTGAGCACCTGAGCGTCAGCCTGGGCCAGTTGAGCGCGCGCCAGCAACGCATCTTCATCCTCAGCCGCCTGCACGGTTGCAGCTACCAGGAAATTGCCGATCAGTTGCAGGTGTCCTTGAGCACCGTGCAAAAGGAACTGAAATTGATCATGGCCATCTGTGTAGGTGTGGCCGAACGGTTGGATCAGCCTTAAGCTTCATCCGACAGAGGTATCGATCCAGACTGTAGGAAATAACGAATAAAACGTGGCGAAGACCCGAGGAACACCGTGACGGACCCGAATAAACTGCGCCCCCATGAGCTGGCTCATGAGGTGCTGCAAGACACGGCCATGGACCAAGCGCTCGATTGGCTGATCGCCTTGCAGTGCCCGCAACCCGGCCAGCAAGCCGCTTTCCAGGCCTGGCTGGCGCAGGACGCGGCGCATGCCCATGCGTTCAGCAAGGCCCAGTCCGCCTGGGGTGGCGCGCCGGTGCACAGCGCCGCCGTGGCGTTGGCCGCGCCGCGCAGACCAAGCGCCTGGCGCCGGGTCAAACCGCATTGGAAACCCCTGGCCACCGCTGCCGTGCTGCTGCTCGGCCTGTTCAGCTTCAGCAACCTGCCGGTACGCCTGCAGGCCGACCACCTCACCGTGGTCGGTGAGCGTCAGCGTCTGCAGCTGGATGACGGCTCCAACGTACTGCTGAACACCAATTCGGCGTTTTCCAGTCGCATCCAGGATCACCAGCGCATCGCCCGCCTCTACCAGGGTGAAGCGTTTTTCGACATCGCCCCCGCCCGTGGCCTGCCGCTGGAAATCGACGCCGGCCCGGTGCGCGCCAGCGTACGCGACACCGCCTTTGCCGTGCGCTATCTGGACGGCGAAGCCCAGGTGCAAGTGCAACGCGGTGATGTCGACCTGAGCAACACCTTCGACGACGCCCGGGTGCGCCTGAGTGCCGGCCAAAGCATTCGCGTCGGCCCCAAGGGCTTTAGTCAGCCGGCCAAGCTGGACGCCGGCAAGGACCTGGCCTGGGTCCAGGGCCGACTGGTGTTCGAAAACTGCCCGATGAGCGAAGTGCTGGCGGAGTTACGCCGCTATTACCCGGGCTGGATCGTCAACACCAACGACAAGCTCGCCAGCGTCGCCGTCACCGGAAACTATCGCCTTGACCAACCGTTGGACGTGGTGCGTTCCCTGGCCCACATCACCTCGGCCAAGCTGTCGGAATACCCGGCGCTGGTGATTTTGAACTGAATGAGAAATATTTTTACTCGATGTTAACCGGCGATACGTCTCGTTATAGCCAATGCAACTGATTCCTATTTGGTTTCTGTTCGCAACTATAAGATTCGTATTTCCGGAGCGCTCTCGATGTCCTCTCGTTTCAACCGCCGGTCTTGTTCCCCCGTTCTGTCCTTGCTGACCGCCGCCATCCTGATGGCCGGCGTGCCGGCAATGGCCGCCACTGCCGCCGAACCTGCGCCGCGCAGCCACGGCAACTACCACTTCAGCATCGAACAGCAGCCGCTGGTGGCGGCGCTGAACGCGTTTACCGGCGTGACCGGTTGGCAAGTGGGCCTACCGGCCGAGTTGGGCCAGGGTGTGTCGTCCCCGGGCGTGCGCGGTGCGTTGTCGCCGGAGAAAGCGCTGGAGCGGCTGTTGGTGGGGACCAACTTGAGCTACCGCAAACTGGGCAACAACAACAACATCGTCCTGGAAAAACGCGCCGCCGGCAGCGCCCTCAACCTGCAGCAAGTGACCATCAGCGCCACCCGTACCGAGCAGGCTGTCGACAGCGTACCGAGCATGGTCAGCGTGCACGATCGCCAGGAACTGGACCGCCAGAACGTCAACAACAGCCGGGAGCTGGTGCGCTACGAACCGGGCGTGTCCGTGGGCGGCGCCGGCACCCGCTCGGGCAACGCGGGCTATAACATTCGCGGTATCGACGGCGACCGCATTCTGACCCAGGTCGATGGCGTGGAAGTGCCGGACAGCTTCTTCAACGGCCCCTACGCCAAGACCCGGCGCAACTACGTCGACCCGGAAATCGTCAAGCGCGTGGAGATCCTGCGCGGCCCGGCGTCGGCCCTGTACGGCAGCAGCGCCATCGGTGGCGCAGTGAGTTATTTCACCCTCGATGCGGATGACATCATCAAGCCCGGCCAGGACGTCGGCGCGCGCCTGAAAACCGGCTACAGCTCCGCCGACGAAAGTTGGCTGACCTCCGCCACCGTCGCCGGCCGCGTGCAGGATGTCGACGGTTTGCTGCACCTGAGCCAGCGTAACGGCCACGAAACCGAATCCTATGATGGCAACAACGCCACCGGCCTCGCCCGCACCGGCGCCAACCCGGAAGACGCGCGCACCACCAACGTGCTGGCCAAGTTGGGCTGGAATTATGGCGACGACAACCGCCTGGGCCTGACCTACGAAAAATACAAGGATGATCGCGACGTCAACCTCAAGAATGCGGTAGGCGGCCCGTTCATTGGTGGCCGTGGTTTCAACCTGTACCGTGACCGTCGCGGCAACGACACCATTACCCGCGAACGCTTCGGCCTGGAGAACAGCTTCGCCCTCGAGTCGCCGATCGCCGACCGCATCAAGACCAGCCTCAATTACCAGATCGCCAAGACCGACCAGACGACCGCCGAAATCTATCAGTCCGGCCGCCGTGTCTTGCGCACCCGCGACACGCTGTACGAAGAAAAACAGTGGGTCTTCGATGCACAGCTGGACAAGGCCTTCAGCCTCGGTGACACCGATCACCAGGTGACCTACGGCACCACCCTCAAGCAGCAGAAAGTCACCGGCTCCCGTGAAGGCGGCGCCACTTGCCTGGCGGTCGGCAGCGGCTGCACCGCCATCGGCGCGCCCAGCCCGATGGCCAGCGACAGCGTGAAGAAAGCCAGCGACTTCCCCGACCCGACCATCAACACCTATTCGCTGTTCGCCCAGGACCAGATCACCTGGGACAAGTGGACCTTCCTGCCCGCCGTGCGCTACGACTACACCCGGCTCAAACCCAAGCTGACCGAAGAATTCCTCAGCACCGTGAACCCCACCGGAGCGGACACGGTCGACGGCAAGGACAAAACCTGGCACCGCGTCACGCCCAAGTTCGGCCTGACCTATGCCCTGACCGATCAATACACCTGGTTCGGCCAGTACGCCGAGGGTTTCCGCACCCCGTCCGCCAAAGCGCTGTATGGCCGCTTCGAAAACCTCAACCTGGGCTACACCGTGCAGCCCAACCCCGACCTCAAGCCGGAAACCAGCAAGGGCATCGAGACCGGGCTGCGCGGCAAGTTCGACGAAGGCTCGTTCGAGATCGCCGTGTTCTACAACAAGTACCGCGACTTCATCGACGAAGACAACGCAGTGGTCGGCGGTACCGTCGAACAGTTCAAGGCCGTGAATATCAAACGCGCCACCGTCAAGGGCGCCGAAGCCAAGGGCCGCCTGAATCTGGATGCATTCGGCGCGCCGCAAGGCCTGTACACCCAAGGCGCGATCTCCTACGCCCATGGCCGCAACAACGACAACGGCGAGCCGCTCAACAGCGTCAACCCGCTCAAGGGCGTCTTCGGCCTGGGCTACGACCAGGACAACTACGGCGGCCTGGTGAGCTGGACCCTGGTCAAGAAACAGGATCGCGTCGACAGCAGCACCTTCCACGCCCCCGACGGTGACACCAGCGGCCCGTTCAAGACGCCGGGCTTCGGCATTCTTGATCTGACCGCCTACTACAAGGTCACCAACGACGTGACCGTCAACGGCGGCATCTACAACCTCACCGACAAGAAGTACTGGAACTGGGATGACGTGCGCAGCTACGACAGCGTCGGCGAAGCCGCAGTGACCGGCCCGGCCAACCTTGATCGGCTGACCCAGCCGGGACGCAACTTTGCGATCAACCTGATCTGGGACATCTGACGAAACCTGCCGCACCTCGCCGCAATGATCGTGCGGCGAGGTGAGGATTTTTTACTGTGCCGCGTCTCCCTGTTCGTCTAGTTGATAACCGCTCTCTTTAGAGCCACAAGGCGCTACCCCCCTCAAGGATTTTTTCATGACCGCATCTCCTACCGCAGAACGTCCAGCCCTGCGCTCCCAGCGCCTGAACCAGATCACCCATGAGCCGCACACCAAGCTCGACGCACTGGTCAAGGCGCACGCCCCGTTTGAGACCCAGGCCAACTTCGCCCGCTTCATGGTGGCGCAGTACCTGTTCCAATCGGAGCTGGTCGCGCTGTACAACGATGCCGAATTGAACCGGATCATCCCGGACCTGGCCGAGCGCTGCCGCGCCGAAGCGGCCAGGCTTGATCTGGGCGACCTCGACACCGACGTACCGGCACCGGTTGCCGGTGCCGTGAACAACCCGGACAAGGCCCAAGCCCTGGGCTGGCTGTTCGTCTCCGAGGGCTCCAAACTGGGCGCCGCGTTCCTGATCAAACGGGCCGTGGGCCTGGGCCTGAGCGAGACCTTCGGTGCCCGCCACCTGGGCGAACCGGCGGGCGGTCGCGCCGAGGGCTGGAAACGCTTCACTCGCATCCTCGATGGCCTGCAGTTCAGCGCCGAAGAAGAAGCCGCGGTAGAAAAAGGCGCCATCGAGGCGTTTGTACGCTTCACCGTATTGCTGGAACAGGCGTACGCTACGGCCCCTGAACTGGCCTGACCTACTGATTGAAGTGCAATCAACTGTGGGAGGGGGCAAGCCCCCTCCCACAGTTGGAACGCATTTCACATTGTTTTTCTGTGATAACCCTACCTATGACCGGCAAAACCCAATCCACCTCCAGGATCGCGCAGATACTCTACGGCCTGCTGGCCTACGTCAGCCTGGGGATCGGCCTGGTGGCGATTGTCATACCGGGTTTGCCCACCACCGAATTCATCCTGCTGGCCGCCTGGGCCGCGACCAAAAGCTCACCGCGCCTGAGCGCCTGGCTGGAAAACCACCGCCTGTTCGGGCCGATCCTGTTCAACTGGCGCAATGGCAAGATCATCGCGCGCCGGGCCAAAGTCAGCGCCACCGTGAGCATGCTGCTGTGCGCCGTCCTGATGCTGGTGATGCTCGACCATGGCTGGCCGATCTATCTGGCGATTGCCGGGATGAGCCTGGGCAATCTGTGGATCTGGTCGCGCCCCGAACGCTTGGCCTCCACGCCCCCGTAAACGCCACCGCTCATCGATTTATCTCATGAATACCCCACCTGGGCTGATAGCGCAGGTAGCGTCAAATGGACTTGGCCATACGAGTGAGTAATCGGCTCTGCTTGTCCGCTTGCATTCTAATAAGTAAAAACGCGAGTAAACGCCATGTTCAACGCAGTCTCCATCCGATTGAAAATCGTGTTGTTGTCCGGTCTTTGCCTATTGGGCGTAATTGCGCTGATAGTCGGTATCAACCTCTACGAAACCAACCAGAACCACAAGCTGATCAGCGCGTCGAGCTCGCGGACGCTCACTGCCAGCGTGCAGGACCTGCTGCAGACCAAGGCCGCCGAACAGGCCGCGTACGTGCAAAAAACCTTCAGCGAAAGCCTGATGGCCGTCACCGCCCTCGCCGACCAGGTCAAGGACCTGCACACCATGGGCACCCGGCACTCGATCGACGCAGCGACCTTGCGCGAAGCGCTCAACCAGAGCACCAAGACCACCTTCGAACGCAATACCAAGGTCCTGGGCGTGTGGCTATCCTTCGACCCCAACGCCCTGGACGGCAAGGACAGCGACTTCATCAACGACACCGCCCGCGGGTCCAACGACGCCGGACGCTTCTCCATTTACTGGACCCGCACCGGCGGTGCAGGCGCGAACTCGGTGATGGCGGAAGCGGACCTGGTCAAGACCTCTACCACCCTCAGCGGTACAGCCGGCGATATCTGCCAGCGGGAAAGACGAGGCACCTGCCTGCTGGACCCGTATGAAGACAACGTGGCGGGCAAACCCATGTTGATGACCAGCATTTCCCTGCCCTTGCTGATAGACGGCAAGGTGCTCGGCATTGTCGGTATCGATATTGCGCTCAACGCCCTGCAAGCCTCGGCCGACGCCGCCCAGCACGAGCTGTTCGACGGCGCGGGGCACCTGCAGATGGTCGCCAGCAGCGGCTTGCTGGCAGCCTACAGCGGCCAGCCGGACAAGATCGGCAAGAACATCGGCGATGTGTTGAGCGTCGAGGGTAAGGAGGTCATGCAACTGTTGGCCAGTGGCCGCCGTGAGATTCTTCAACAGGATGATGTGATCCGGGCCGTCTACCCGGTCAAGCCGATTGCCGAGGCCGCAACGTGGGGTGTGGTCATCGACCTGCCCAAAAAGGTGCTGCTTGCCGACTCGATCAAGCTGCAGGACTTTCTCGATAAGGCCCAGGCCAGCGGCACCCTCAAGGCCCTGCTCGTCGGAGCCGCCGCCGCGCTGTTCGGTTTGCTGCTGATCTGGCTGACCGCCACCGGCGTGACCCGGCCCATCAATGGGGTGGCGGCCATGCTCAAGGGCATCGCCAGTGGTGACGGCGACCTGACACAGCGCCTGACCTACACGAAGAAAGATGAACTGGGCGAACTGGTCAGTTGGTTCAACCGCTTCCTCGACAAGCTGCAACCGACCATCGCCCAGATCAAGCAAAGCATCACCGAAGCGCGGGTCACGGCCGATCAGTCTTCGGCGATCGCCCGTCAGACCAGTGAAGGCATGCAGGTGCAGTTCCGCGAAATCGATCAGGTGGCCACCGCGTCCAATGAAATGAGCGCCACCGCCCATGAGGTGGCCAACAGCGCATCCAGCGCCGCCAACGCGGCACGCGAGGCGGACCAGGCAGCCCGTGAAGGCACGTCGATCATTGAGCAAAGCACCCACGACATCACCACCCTCGCCGAAGAAGTCAGCAAGGCCGTGGCGGAAGTGGAAGCCCTGGCGGTGAACAGCGAGCAGATCGGCTCCGTGCTGGAAGTGATCCGCAGCATTGCCGAGCAGACCAATCTGCTGGCCTTGAACGCCGCGATTGAAGCCGCACGCGCAGGGGAAAGCGGGCGAGGCTTTGCAGTCGTGGCCGACGAGGTGCGCAACCTGGCCAAACGTACCCAGGATTCGGTGGAACAGATTCGCCTGGTGATCGAACGCATTCAGACCGGCACCCGCGGCGTGGTGGCGACCATGCATTCCAGCCAGCATCAGGCCCAGAGCAATGCCGGGCAGATCCATCAAGCCGTGCAGGCACTGGGCAAGATCAGTGACGCCGTGACCGTGATCAGCGACATGAACCTGCAGATCGCCAGTGCCGCCGAAGAGCAGAGCGCGGTGGCCGAAGAGGTCAATCGCAACGTCTCGGCGATCCGCACCGTGACAGAGACCCTCACCGGCCAGGCCACCGAGTCGGCGGCCATCAGCAGCCAGCTCAACGCCCTGGCCAGCCAGCAGATGAAGTTGATGGATCAGTTCAGGGTTTAAACAACAGAGCAAATCCAATGTGGGAGGGGGCTTGCCCCCGATAGCGGTGTATCAGTCAATAAATGGGTGGCTGACACACCGCATCGGGGGCAAGCCCCCTCCCACATGTTGACCGCGCGCCGCTTAAAGACCGGTCCAGGCCTGGACGAACGCCGCAGCATCCTCCTTCGGCGCGGTGCGCGGCGGGTTTTGCGGCGTGCCCAGGTACAGGAAGCCGATCACCTCTTCATCTGCGCTCAGCCCCAGCCCTTTGGCCACATGGGCCGAATAGGACAACTCACCGGTGCGCCATACCGCGCCAATCCCTTGCGCATACGCCGCCAGCAGAATGCCGTGAGCCGCACAGGCGGCGGCCAGCAATTGTTCGGACTTCGGCACTTTGAAATGCTCCTGCAGGCGCGCAATCACCACCACCACCAGCGGCGCCCGCAACGGGCCGTTCTGGGCCTTGTCGATGGCGGCTTGCGGGGCGTCGGCATCCTGCAAACGCGCGGCTTCGGCCAGCAACGTGCCCATGCGCTCACGGGCCGGGCCTTCCACGGTGAGGAAACGCCACGGGCGTAACTGGCCGTGGTCGGGCGCGCGCATGGCGGCGGCGAACAGCACATCGCGCTGCTCCTGGGTCGGTGCCGGTTCCAGCAAACGCGGCACGGAAACACGGTTGAGCAAAGCGTCGAGAGCCTGCATTGGCCACCTCCAGAAAAAAATGTACGGTCATTCTAGCGGAATGCATCGGGCCGCCACCAAACGATAATTGCTCTTATTCAAACTGCCCTGCCCTGTTAGACTTTGCCACCGGATTTTTCGCCTTCGTTCAGGAAACTCGATGTTCCGTTCGCTACTACGCCTGTGCGCAGCATTGATGGCCCTGGGCCTGACTGCCTGCGACGACGCCCCAAGGTTCACCCAGGCTGAGCCGGGTGAAGCACGGGCCGGCGGCGCGGCGACCGTGAACAAGCGCGACCAGAACGCGTTCTCCCTGCCCTCGGCCAACCTGGCGCCTACCCGCCGCCTGGACTTCAGCGTCGGCAACAGTTTCTTTCGCAGCCCCTGGGTGATCGCGCCCTCGACCACCACTGCGCGTGACGGCCTGGGCCCGCTGTTCAATACCAACGCCTGCCAGAACTGTCATATCAAGGACGGCCGGGGCCACCCACCGCTGGCCGATGCGCCCAATGCCGTGTCGATGCTGGTGCGCCTGTCCATCTCCCCGCCTGCTACAGAGCTGGCGCCTTACGCCAAACTCATCGAACAGCTTGGCGTGGTGCCCGAGCCGGTCTACGGCGGCCAACTGCAGGACATGGCCGTGCCGGGTGTGGCGCCGGAGGGCAAGGTGCGCGTCGATTACACACCGGTCAACGTCAGATTCAAGGACGGCACGGTGGTCGAGCTGCGCAAGCCCGAGCTGCAGATCACCCAGCTTGGCTACGGCCCGATGCACCCCGACACGCGCTTTTCTGCGCGCATCGCGCCGCCGATGATTGGCCTGGGTTTGCTCGAAGCCATCAGCGACGCCGACATCCTGCGCAACACCAACCCGAAAACCGCCGACCGTGAAGCCATCGTCGGCCGGGCGAATCAGGTGTGGGATGACGCCGAGCAAAAGACTGTTTTAGGGCGCTTTGGCTGGAAAGCCGGGCAACCCAACCTCAATCAACAAAATGTTCACGCATTTTCCGGTGATATGGGCCTCACCACGTCCCTGAGACCCTTCGATGACTGCACCGGCGCCCAGGTGGCCTGCAAACAGGCACCCAACGGCAACGGCCCCGAGGGCGAGCCGGAAGTCAGCGACAACATCCTGCGCCTGGTGCTGTTCTATACGCGTAACCTCGCCGTGCCGCTGCGCCGCGACGTCGATGCGCCGCAGGTGCTGGCCGGCAAGAACCTGTTCTTCCAGGCCGGCTGCCAGGGCTGTCACAAGCCGACGTTCACCACGGCGGCCAACGCCTCCGAACCCGAACTGGCCAATGAGGTGATCCGCCCCTACAGCGACTTGCTGCTGCACGACATGGGCGAAGGCCTCGCCGATAACCGTACCGAATTCAAGGCCGGTGGCCGCGACTGGCGTACCCCGCCGTTGTGGGGCATCGGCCTGACGCAAACCGTGAGTGGTCACACCCAGTTTCTGCATGACGGCCGCGCCCGCAACCTGCTTGAAGCCGTGCTCTGGCATGGCGGCGAGGCGCAAGCGGCGCAGCAGCATGTGTTGTCATTCAACGCCGAGCAGCGCGCCGCGTTGCTGGCGTTCCTGAATTCTCTATAAGCTTTGCCCCAATTACAGAAGGGAGCTCGACATGTTCCGTCCCAAGTTGTTGTTCACCAGCCTGGCCGCCCTTGCCCTCGGCGCCTGCTCGCCCCAGGACCCGCAAGCGGTGACCTCGGCGGCCATCGCCAAGCAAGTCATCCTGCCGACTTACAGCCGTTGGGTTGAAGCCGACCGCCAACTGGCCGTCAGCGCCCTCGCCTATTGCCAGGATCAAGAGAGCCTGGACACCGCCCGCGCCGACTTCCTCCACGCGCAAAAAGCCTGGGCCGAGTTGCAACCGCTGCTGATCGGCCCGCTGGCCGAAGGCAACCGCGCCTGGCAGATCCAGTTCTGGCCGGACAAGAAGAACCTGGTGGGTCGCCAGGTCGAGCAACTGGTCAGCGCCCAGCCGCAGATCGATGCGGCCGCCCTCGCCAAATCCAGCGTGGTGGTGCAAGGCCTGTCGGCCTATGAATATATCCTCTACGACGCCAAGCCCGACGTCGCCGACCCGGCCCAGAAAGCCCGCTATTGCCCGCTGCTGATGGCCATCGGCGAACGCCAGAAAGCCCTGGCCGAAGAAATCCTGGCCAGCTGGAACAGCACCGACGGCATGCTTGCACAGATGACCAAGTTCCCCAACCAGCGCTACGCCGATTCCCACGAAGCCATCGCGGATCTGCTGCGCGTGCAGGTCACCGCCCTGGATACCCTGAAGAAAAAACTCGGCACGCCGATGGGCCGCCAGACCAAGGGCATCCCGCAACCGTTCCAGGCCGATGCATGGCGCAGCCAATCGTCCCTGCAGAGCCTGGAAGCCAGCCTCGCGGCGGCCCAGACCGTCTGGGTGGGCGTCGACAACAAAGGCCTGCGCGGGCTGTTGCCGGCCGATCAGAAAGCCCTCGCCGACAAGATCGACGCCGCCTATGCCGCGTCCCTCAAACTGTTCGCCAGCAACCAGCGCACCCTCAACGAACTGTTGAACGACGACGCCGGGCGCCAGCAGCTCAACGACCTCTACGACAGCCTCAACGTGGTCCATCGCCTGCACGAAGGCGAGCTGGCCAAGGCGCTGGGCATCCAACTGGGCTTCAACGCCAACGACGGTGACTGATGATGCTCAGGCGACAGGCTTTGGCGGTTGGCAGCGTACTGCTCAGCGCCCTCACCTTGGGCGGCTGGACGCTGTTCAAGCACAAGGACAAGCGCCCGCTGCTGCTGTCGGCGCGCGATGATGCCGACGGCAGGCACTACGCCGTCGGTTATCGCCTGGACGGCAAGCAGGTGTTCGCCACCCAGGTCGGCCAGCGCTGCCACGACATCATCAACCACCCGACGCTGCCGATTGCGTTGTTTGTCGCCCGCCGTCCGGGCACCGAGAGTTACCTGATCGACCTGCGTGACGGCGCGCTGTTGCAAACCATCACCTCGAACGCCAATCGCCACTTCTATGGCCACGCGGTGATCCACAAGAGCGGCGACTGGCTGTATGCCACCGAAAACGACACCTCCGACCCCGGCCGTGGCCTGTTGGGTGTGTACAAGTTCGAAGGCGAGCGGCTGGTGCACAGCGGCGAGATCTCCACCCACGGCATCGGCCCGCACCAGGTGTCCTGGATGCCCGATGGCGAAACCCTGGTGGTGGCCAACGGCGGCATCCGCACCGAAGCCGAAAGCCGCGTAGAGATGAACCTCAACGCCATGGAGCCGAGCCTGGTACTGATGCACCGCGACGGCGGCCTGGTCAGCAAGGAAACCCTGGGCCAGCAGATGAACAGCGTGCGCCATATGGGGATCGCCAGCGATGGCACCATCCTTACCGGGCAACAGTTCATGGGACCGTCCCAGGAGCGTTCCGAATTACTCGCGATCAAGCGCCCGGGGCAGCCGTTCATGGCGTTCCCGGTGGATGATGCGCAGTGGCAGGCCATGGGGCACTACACCGCCAGCGTCGCGGTGCACAGCGAGCTGCGCCTGGTAGCGCTGACGGCGCCACGCGGTAATCGCTTCTTTATCTGGGACATGGACAGCGGCGAGTTGCGCCTGGACGGGCCATTGCCGGACTGTGCCGGCGTGGGTGCGGTGGCGGACGGCTTTGTCGTGACCTCGGGCCAGGGGCGCTGCCGCTTCTACGATTGCCGTCAGAAACAGCCGGTGGCGACCCCGCTGACCCTGCCGGCAGGGTTGTGGGACAACCACCTGCATCTCATGACGTAACCCCCCATCTTGATCGCAACGCTCCTGCGCTGACGCCCGGGAGCCCATCCGCCGACAGCCGTTTGGCACTTCTCCTACGCAACCTGTGGAACTGTCTCTCACCCGGGGAACAGTGTTCTCACAATAACTTGCGAAACCACTCCTTATCCCCGTCCCCGTCCTGATCAAGACTGCGGCGCTCAGTGCAGCGCCGCCTGCTCTTGCGTGCTCGCGCTTCGTTCAACCTGCACAGGTTTCACAAGGACCCCCACTATGACCATGCCGGGCCGCCGGATGATTATCATGCTCAGCCTCGTTCTGTCCGTCGTCCTGATGCTCGCCGGCTACAAGGCGCATTGGATTTATCAACAGTTGCAGCTTTTGCATGGGCCAAAGCCACCGGTCAGCGTGGCGACGTCCAATGCCTTTGAAATACCCTGGCAGCGCCAGATGCCGGCGGCGGGCACGCTCAAGGCATTGCAAGGTATCGATCTGAGGGTTGAGGTGCCCGGTGTTGTGACACAGCTGCACTTTGAGTCAGGGCAAAGGGTCGAGGCCGGGCAGCCCCTGCTGCAGCTTGAGTACCAGACCGAGCAGGCCGAATTGGACGTGGCAAAGGCCGACCAGCGCCTGGCCCTTCAGAACTTTGAGCGCGGCCGCAAACTGGTGGAAATCAGCGCCATCTCCAAAGGCGAGTTCGACCGGCTCGGCGCTGAACTCAATCGCAACACCGCCGTGGTGGCACAGCGTACTGCGGCGCTGGAAAAAAAGCGCATCGTCGCGCCCTTCACCGGCACCATTGGCATTGGCCAGGTCAATGCGGGCGATTACCTGCAAAGTACCCAGGTTATCGCCAGTCTGCAGGACACACGCCAGCTTTACGTTGACTTTTATGTGCCCGAGCAAGCCGTTCAACTGATCAGGAAGGGGCAGTCGGTTCAGGTTGAAATCTCGGCACGCCCCGGCATCTTCAGCCTCGCCAAGGTGAGTGCCATCAACCCGCTCGTCGATGACAGCACGCGAAACGTGTTGGTGCGCGCAACGCTGCCCAACCCGCGCGATGAGCTGTTGCCGGGAATGTTCGCCCATCTGCGGGTGCTGCTGGACGAACCGACTGCACACACCGTGATCCAGGAAAGTGCGATCGCCTTCAGTCCTTATGGCCAGTACATTTTCGTAATAACACCCAGTAACCACGGCGAGCCGCACGCCTCCGATGCCGGCGATACGCCGCAACTGATCGCCGAGCAGCGCCTGGTCGAAACAGGCGAACGGCGCAATGGCCTGGTGGTGGTTTCCAAGGGGCTGCACAAGGGCGAACAGGTGGTCACTGCCGGCCAGCTCAAACTCAAACACGGCACTCCTGTGCGTATCAGTATCGACCGAAGCCAGCCGGAGGGGACGCTGCCGATGCCTCATCAGGAGGGTGCGCAATGACCTTCACCGACCTGTTCATTCGTCGCCCGGTGCTGGCCGTGGTCGTCAGCCTGCTGATCGTGCTGCTTGGATGCCAGGCCTACGAAAAACTGCAACTGCGCCAGTTTCCACAGATGGAAAACGCACTGGTTACGGTCACCACGGTCGCACCGGGACTGAGTGCGCAAACCATCCAGAGTTACGTCACCCAGCCCTTGCAACAGAGCCTGGCCAGCGCACAAGGCATCGACTATATGACCTCGTCCAGCCGTCAGAATATTTCGTTCATCTCCATCTACAGTCGGGTCGGCGCCGACAGCGACCGCCTGTTCACCGAACTGCTGGCCAAGTCCAATGAAGTCAGGAACCAGTTGCCCAGCGGCATCGAAGATCCGGTATTGAGCAAAGTTGCAGTGGACAGTACCGCGCTGATGTACCTGAGCTTTTCCAGCAAAACCATGAACAACGCGCAGATCACCGACTATCTGCAGCGGGTGGTCCAGCCTCGGTTGGTGACACTGCCGGGCATGGCGCAAGCGCAGATTATCGGCAGCCAGAGCTTCGCCATGCGCCTGTGGCTCGACCCGATAAAACTCGCCGGGTTTGGTCTGGGCGCCAGTGACATAACCCAGGCAATCAAACGCTACAACGTACAACCTGTCGCGGGGGACCTTACCGGCGAATATGTCGTCACCAGCGCGACCACCCACACCGAACTCCAATCGGTCGAGGGGTTCAGTGCCATTCCAGTGAAAACCGAGGGCGACAACCAGGTGCGCCTGGGGGACGTGGCGCGCATTGAGCTGGGCTCGCAAAACTACGACAGTTTCAGCACCTTCAATGGCACCCCGGCGGTCTATATCAGCATTCAAGCCACACCCGATGCCAACCCCCTGGAGTTGGGCAAGCGTGTTCGCGAACTGATGCCCCAATTGCAGGCGCAGGCGCCACCCGACCTGCACTCGGATATCGCCTACGATTCGACGCTGTATATCAACGCTTCGATCGAACAGGTGCTGTCCAGCCTGATGGAAGCCTTACTGATTGTGGTGTTGGTGGTGTTTTTGTTCCTGGGTTCGTTGCGCTCAGTGATCATTCCCGTCATCACCATTCCACTGTCGCTGCTTGGCACTTTGTTCCTCATGCAACTGCTGGGCTATTCCATCAACGTGCTGACGCTGCTGGCCATGGTCCTGGCTATCGGCCTGGTGGTCGACGACGCCATCGTGATGATGGAAAACATCCACCGGCACATCGAAAAAGGCAAATCTCCACTTGAGGCCGCCATCAAGGGGGCAAGAGAGGTATGCGTTCCGGTGGTGTCCATGACCATCACGCTGGCTGCGGTCTTTGCGCCTATCGGCTTCATGCAGGGTTTGACCGGGGCGCTGTTCAAGGAGTTTGCCCTGACCCTGGCCGGCGCTGTGGTGATTTCCGGGATCGTGGCGTTGACGCTGTCACCGATGATGTGCGCCATTTTACTGCGGCCTGAAGAACAGCCAACGGGCCTGTCGCTGGCTCTGGAGCGTTTTTTCAATGCCCTGAAAAAACGCTATCGACGGCGCCTGCGCCAGATCATGCGAGCGCGGTCGGTGGTATTGGTTTTCGCCGCGCTCGTGCTCTGCCTGATACCCGCCATGCTCACGTTCACCCTCTCGGAATTGGCGCCCGACGAGGACAAAGGCCTGATTTTCATCCTGTCCAGCGCGCCCCAGGCAACGAACCTGGCCTACCTGAATCGCTACACCCAGGACTTTATCGAACCGTTCAACACCGTGCCCGAATATCATTCATCCTTCCAGATCAACGGCCTGGACGGATTACATTCAGGCGTCGGCGGCTTCCTGCTCAAACCCTGGGAGGAACGTGAGCGCACACAAATGCAAGTCCTGACAGACGTACGTGAAAAACTCGACAGCAACCCCGGCCTGCAAGTCTTCGCATTCAATTTGCCCTCCCTGCCGGGGACCGGTGAAGGGCTGCCCTTCGGCTTTGTCATCAGTTCCCAGCAGGACCACAGTTCGATGATGAACGTGGCCGAGCGCATCAAGCAACGAGCGATCGACTCGGGGAAGTTTGCCTATGTGGATATCGACCTGGCCTTCGACCGCCCGGAAGTCATGGTCGACATTGACCGGACCAAGGCCGCCCAGATGGGCGTATCCATGGAGGACCTGGACCTGACCCTCACCACCCTTCTGGCTGAGGCGCAAATCAACCGATTCAGTATCGACGGGCATCTCTACAAAGTGATAGCCCAGGTCGAGCGCAACTACCGGGACAACCCCCAATGGCTGAGCCAGTACGCGGTAAAGAACGCCAAGGGCCAATTGCTGCCCTTGTCGACGCTGATCACCGTCTCCAGCCCGCAGGTTCGTCCCCAGCGGTTGAATCAGTTCCAGCAACTCAATTCGGTCACCGTGTCGGCCTTTCAGATTGTCGGCATGAGCGACGCATTGCAGACCTTGCAAACCATTGCCCAGGAAGAGGCGCCAGCGGATTACAGCTTCGATTACAGCAACGCTACGCGCCAGTTCGTGCAGGAGGGCAATGCGCTATGGGGCACGTTCGGCCTGGCACTGGCCATCATCGGCCTGGTGCTGGCGGCGCAGTTTGAAAGCCTGCGTGATTCACTGGTAATACTGCTGACCGTGCCGCTGTCGGTGTGCGGCGCATTGATCGCGCTGTTTCTGGGTTGGTCCACCCTGAATATCTACACGCAGATCGGCCTGGTCACGTTAATCGGCCTGATCAGCAAACACGGCATCCTGATCGTCGAGTTCGCCAATCAACTGCGCAAGCAACAAGGCCTGTCCGCGCGGGCTGCGGTCGAACAAGCTGCCGCGACCCGTCTGCGGCCGATTCTGATGACCACGCTGGCCACCGTAATGGGCGTCGTACCGCTGATTTTCTCCAGCGGCGCGGGCTCGGTCAGTCGGTTCGATATCGGCATGGTGATCGCCACCGGCATGTCGATCGGCACCCTGTTTACCCTATTCGTCCTGCCCACGGTGTATACGACGCTGACCAAAGCGGACAACACAGCCAGGGCACTGACCCGATAGCGCTGCCTAGTCCTGAAACAGGGCACCACATGATCGTTCCCACGCTCTGCGTGGGAATGCCGCCCTGGACGCTCCGCGTCCTGCTTTCAGCACAAAATCCGGCACTTTCATAATGGTGACGCGGAGCGTCACGGGATGCATTCCCACGCGGAGCGAGGGAACGATCAACTGACCCGATAGCGCACAAAAAAAGGCCTCGCACTGCGAGGCCTTTTGCGGGGTTTTAATCGTTTCAACTCTGCGGCCTCATCGCTTGAGACATCCCGAACATGAATAACAGCAACTCATGATCGGGTTTGGCCGCCACACTGACCTTGGCCACACGTGGCAGCAGGCATTGCCCGCCGCCTTGCGTCGCACTGAGTACCTGTGTGCGAGGCTGTTCCCATGCCGCCAGGGCCAGGGCCGTAACCGCCAACGCCCCGACCAGGAACAAACCTCGTGCTATTTCTAGCTTCATCTGGTTAAACCCTTGATAGCGCTGCCAAACGCCGTCTCGTAAAAGTAGCTGAGTTTTTTCCAGTCGGTATCGTTCCACGACGAATGGCGGCGCAATTGCAGCATGTCATGGGAGGCGGCCCGATAAGCGGTCAAACGCTGGCGGCATTTTTCAAAGTCCAGCAGCGCCACTTCAACGTTCACCCCATCGCCCTCGCCCGTTACCCGAACGAAGATGTGCTTGATATACAGGCAACCGTGCTGCCAGCGGCCTTTGTGCATGCGCGCCAGGGTGCCGGCCAATTCCTCGAGCAAGCGCTCGTGGACCGCCTCGCCGTATTGCTCACGGCCACCGGCGGCGTACCAGTTTTCGATCTCGTCGAAACCGTCCAGCGACGCGGTGACCAGCAACGCTTTCCACTGATGCTGGGGGTCGCGTCGCGCCTCGCAGAACACCAACTCCGGCACGCGTACATCCAGCAGGCGCAGGCCCTTGAGGGCATCACGCTCGCGCAGCACGGTCGGACGTCCAAACGGATGCAACCAACTGCGGTAGATATGGCCAGTCTGGCGTTTGCAATAGAGCAATCGCCCATTGGGACTGATCACCCGCTGTACGCCACTTTCACCGCCACGCCGACGATTGGGTTCTTCCACCCACTCGCCCTGCTGACGCCAGAAAAAATCAAATCGTTCTTCGGGAGCTATATGACTGCCGACTACGCACTCAACTGCCATCCTGTTACCTCTTGCGCAATACATAGACTCGCCACATGGCGTAGAGCGGCATGAAGTCCAGGGATTCCTGAACCCGGAAACCGGCCTGCTCGAATTCTGCCTCGACAGTAGCAGCCGGTAACACAAACCGGTTTTGGTAACCTTCCTGCTCACCTTTCTTACGACGCCGTACCTCGGCGCGCCTGCGTTTCCAGGCCTTGAAATTGCCATCGACCCACAGCGAGATAATCACGCTGTCACGGCTAACCCGCTGAAACTCCCGAAGTATTGTCATCCTGTGCGCCGGGTCACCGATGTGGTGCATCAAGCGCATGCAGAAAATACTGTCGACCGAGTTATCTGGCAAATCGATATCAAAGGCAGATGTCTGCAAAGGGCGTACCCGTTTGACGACTTCTGCCGGTTGGGCCACCGTGGCGACCTTCAACATCGACGCCGAATTGTCGGCCCCGATGATCACACGATTGGGTTTCTCGGCCAGCAATGGCCAAAAGCGCCCGGCACCACACGGCAGGTCCAGCACCAGGCCCGGTTCACCGGCCATGGCCAGCGCACCGCGCGCCAGTTGCTCATCGCGCTTGTGGGACAACCGGCGAGCCAGATTGTCCTGGTGCTTGAGCAAATATTGCCGCGCGTGTTGATCGTCGTACTTTTCTGAGAATTCCAACTTGATCGGGGAAGGCATCTTACGTCTCCGGTAACTGATGCCTACACCCTAAGCAGCGAACTGTGATCAACAGGTCAACTCGTTGTGAAAAACTTGTCCTGTCCAATCCCATACATTTCAAGACTTTACAGAAACATTCAGTAGCATGGGGCCATCTTCGCCGAAAAGCAGGCGTCGTGCAGCAGCAAAATGACAGACTGTTCGGTCAGGTTTTGACTTGACCCAGTTCGACATGAAAACGGCAGCCGTTGGGCTCCATGGTGCTCAGGGTCACGCTCCAGCCCTGGCTCTCACAGATACGCTGCACCAGCGACAAGCCCAGCCCCAGACCCTCGCCGCGCTTCTCGCTGCCACGCACGAACGGCTCGAACATCGCTTCACGCTTGTCTTCCGGGATGCCCACACCCGTGTCCTCCACCACAAAGCCGCTCGGTTCCAGGGTCAGGCGGATAAACCCTTGCTCGGTGTAATGCAGTGCATTGCGCAACAGATTGCCCATCACCGCATGCAGGAACGTCGTGTTGTAGCGTGTATCCAGCGGGTCGCCGGGGCAGTAGATCAACTCAAGGCCCTTTTGCTCGATGGGCCCGCGCCAGATACCGAGCAGGTCCTCGGCAACCTGGGTCAGATTCACCTGGGCCGACATGGCGGCATCGTCATGCTTGGCGCGGGCCAGCATCAGGAAGGTCTGCACCAGTTCGCGCATCTCTTCACAGGCCCGGGCGATGCGCTGGACCTGGTTGCGCCCGCGTTGATCGATGGCCGGATTCTCCAGCAGCAACTCGCAGGAACTGGCCAACACCATCAAGGGTGTACGCAATTCATGGCTGACATCGCTGGTAAACAACTGTTCGCGAGACAGCGCCTGGCGCAAGCGGCCCAGGGTGGCGTCGAACGCCACGGCCAATTCGCCCACTTCGTCGGCCGCGTAGTCCGGTGCCAACGGTGGCGCAAGCCCCAGCAACTGGTCGCGATGGCGCACCTGGCGGGCCAGGCGCACCACCGGCGCCATCACCTTGCGCGCCAGCACCCAACCCAGGAACACCGCCAGTGCCAGGCTGAGCACGAAACCCACCAGCACCACGGCAAACAGCACCCGCTCGCGTTCTTCGAAATCGCTTTGGTCCTGCAGCAGCACGTAACGTCGGCCGTCGATCACTTCGACCATGGCGTGGTAGGACAGCGACTCGCGAAATACTTCATGAAAGCCCGGGTCCAGATGCCGCAAATCCTTGGGCAACTCGAAATCGCCGGGGCCGCCGCTGAAATAGAACAACTGGTCAGGCTCGGGCCGATGTCGCCAGTCTTCCATGCTGTCCATCAACAGCAGACGTTGCAAGTCGCCGCCCAGGCCCGCTGAAATCAACTTCTCTTCCACCAGGTGCACGGTCGCGACAATGCCCATGGCGAAGGCCCCCGCGACCAACGCGCTCATCAAGGCAAAGGCGATGATGATCCGTTGGGCAAGGCTTTGCTTAAACTCCATCACGGCCCTCGGCCAGGCGATAACCTACACCGTGTACCGTTTGCAGCAACGGCTTGGCGAAGGGTTTGTCGATCACTTGACGCAATTGGTGGACGTGGCTGCGCAGGCTGTCGCTGTCCGGGCAATCATCGCCCCACAAGGCTTCTTCGAGGATTTCCCGACGCAATACGTGGGGGCTTTTCTGCATCAACACCGCCAGCAACTTCAGGCCGACCGGGTTGAGTTTGAGCAGGCGCCCTTCGCGGGTCACCTCCAGCGTATCCAGGTCATAATTGAGGTCGCCCACTTGCAGGGCACGACGCCCACCCCCCTGGGCACGGCGCAGCACCGCTTCGATGCGAGCGGCCAGCTCCGACAAGGCGAACGGCTTGAGCAGGTAGTCATCGGCGCCGGACTTGAAGCCCTGCAGCCGGTCGTCCAACTGGTCACGGGCGGTCAGCATGATCACCGGTGTGTCGCGGCGTGCATCTTCGCGCAGGCGTTTGCACAGGGTGTAGCCATCGATGCCCGGCAGCATGATGTCGAGCACGATCAAGTCGTAATGCTCGGTAGCCGCCAAGTGCAGGCCCGACAGGCCGTCCTGGGCACAATCCACTGTGTAGCCTTTGAGCCCTAGGTAATCGGCCAGATTGGCCAGAATATCGCGGTTGTCTTCAACCAATAAAATTCGCATGGGCAGTGCTCCGTACGCGGTAACAGCCGTGTTGGCTCGCGCAGCTTAAGGCCAAGTGCAGTTCAGGGATAGGCCTGCCGGGCCGGTCGATAAAGCTTTTCAACTGATTAGCCAGCTGAACGAGTTTTTCACTATCGCTTCACACACTGACGACAGCGTCAGCGTGAACATCGCGCCCATCGATAAAAGGAAGTTGCACATGGGATTCCCCAAAACAGCGCCTATGCGCTATCTGTTGTTGGTAACCGGTACCTGGCTGGTTATTTTCCTGCTCACCCGCAGCGTGCTGCTGGTGACTCACCTGGATGAAGTCGGCGGCAACCTGCTGCCGGTATTTGGCGTGGGTTTGCTCTACGACCTGGGGTTCCTGGCTTATGCGGCATTGCCGCTGGGGCTGTACGTGTTGCTGTGCCCACCCGCGCTGTGGCGTCGCCGTGGGCATCGCTGGCTCCTGCAAGTGCTCTTCAGCGCAAGCCTGTTTGCGATGCTGTTCACTGCGGTGGCTGAATGGCTGTTCTGGGATGAGTTCGGCGTGCGCTTCAACTTCATCGCCGTTGATTACCTGGTGTACTCCGACGAGGTCTTGAACAACCTGCTGGAGTCCTACCCGATCGGCAAGCTGCTCAGTCTGCTGGCAATGCTCGCACTGATCCTGAGCGTGGTCCTGCGCAGGCCCTTCAACGCCGCGATGGCCGCGCCGTTACCGGCAATGCGTGGCCGCCTGGTCAATGCCCTGGCCTTGCTGGCAGTCGCCGGCATCAGCCTGCAATTGATCAGCCAGGACCACCCGCGCACCCAGGGCGGCAACGCCTACAACAACGAACTGGCCAGCAATGGTCCCTATCAGTTCTTTGCCGCATTTCGTAACAACGAACTGGACTACACCCAGTTCTACAAAAGCCTGCCAACTGACGTTGTCGCCAAGCAATTGCGCGCCGAACTCAGTGAACCCAACGCGCGCTTCATCGGCCAGGACCCACTCGATATCCGTCGCGCTATCACCCACCCCGGCACGCTGCGCAAACCCAATATCGTGCTGGTCACCATCGAAAGCTTCAGTGCCAAATACATGGGCAGCAACGGTGACGAGCGCAATCTCACGCCCAACCTCGATGCGCTGCGCCAACAGAGCCTGTACTTCAATAACTTCTACGCCACCGGCACCCGTACCGACCGTGGCCTGGAGGCCATTACCCTGGCGATTCCACCTACGCCCGGGCGCTCTATCGTCAAGCGCATCGGCCGCGAAAGCGGTTTCGCCAGCCTGGGGCAGCAGCTCGGCGCCGTTGGCTACGACAGCGTGTTTGTCTACGGCGGACGCGGTTACTTCGACAACATGAACGCGTTTTTCAGTGGCAACGGTTATCGCGTGGTGGACCAGAGCAGCGTGCCCGAGTCGCAAATTTCGTTTAAAAACGCCTGGGGCATGGCCGACGAAGATCTCTACCGACAAACCCTGAACTTGGCCGATGCCGATTACGCCCGCCAGCAGCCGTTCCTGTTGCAGTTGATGACCACCTCCAACCATCGCCCCTACACCTACCCGGACGGGCGTATCGATATCAAATCCGGCAACGGCCGCGACGGCGCGGTGAAGTACACCGATTACGCCATCGGTCAATTCCTCGACGCTGCGCGCCAGAAGCCATGGTTCGATAACACCATCTTCGTGTTCGTCGCCGACCACACGGCCGGCAGCGCAGGCAAGGAAGACCTGCCCATCGCCAACTACCAGATCCCCCTGTTTATCTATGCGCCGAAGCTGATCGAGGCCCGGGAAACTGCGCAACTGGCCAGCCAGATCGACCTGGCGCCCACACTGTTGGGATTGATCAACCTGAGCTACGAATCGACCTTCTTCGGCCGCAATCTGTTGCAGGACAACCCGCTGCCACCGCGCGTAGTGCTCGGCAATTACCAACACCTGGGTCTGTTTGACGGCACCAACCTCGCCATCCTCAGCCCACGCAAGGGCCTGCGTCGCCATGACCAGGCGCTGGGCGAGAGCCAGGAACTGCGCGTCGGCAGCGACGACCCGTTGATCCAACGGGCGATCACCTACTACCAAGCGGCTAGTTATGGGTACAAGCAGCAACTGCTGAGCTGGAAAGCGCCCAAGGACACGACACCGGCCATCAGCACACGCTGACGGCCCTACGCAGCCCTTGCCTGACGCCAGGCAAGGGCGTAACACTTGCGTCCTTTCCTGCAACGACGCCCGCTCATGTCCGACACTCTCTTGTTGATCGAAGATGATCGCCCATTGGCCGCATTGACGGCCGAGTTCCTGCGTGCGGAAGGTTTTACCGTTGCGGTGGAACACCGTGGTGACCGCGCGGCGCAACGCATTGTCGACGAGCAGCCGGCATTATTGATTCTGGACGTGATGTTGCCCGGCCTTGACGGTTTCTCCCTGTGCCGGCAGATCCGCGCGCAGTATTGCGGCTTGATCCTGATGATGACCTCGCTGGATGAAAACGCCGAGCAATTGACCGGGTTCAATGCCGGGGCGGACGACTATGTGGTCAAGCCGGTCGACCCGCTGCTGCTGCTGGCCAGAATCCGCTCGTTACTGCGCCGCCACCCGCAGGCGCCACGGGCGTTTTACCAGTGGCACAGCTTTCGGCTGGAGCTCAATAGCCATTTCGCCTGGCTCGACGAGCAGCCCTTGCAGTTCTCGGTCGCCGAGTTCGAACTGCTCGCGATTTTCGCCCGGCACAGCGGCGTGTTGCTCACACGGGAGAAACTGCTTCAAAGCCTGCGCGGCCTGGAGTACGACGGGCTCAATCGCTCTGTCGATATGCGCGTTTCGCGCTTGCGTAAAAAGCTCATGAGCCTGGCGTGCCCCGTGACTATCCAAACCATCACCGCACAAGGCTATCTGTTTGTCGAAATTCCTCAGGGCGGTCAACATGTCGAGTAAGTTCAAACCCTGGATGGCACTGGTGGCCGGAGCAGGCTGGGCCGGCTTGACCTTTTATCTGTTATGGCTGTGTGCCAATACCGCCGTGTATGTGGGTGAGTACAGCTTTTTGCGCTTGATGGCGGGGCCAGGCTACCTGGTGGCGGAACAACTCAAAACCTTGCCTGCCGATCAACGCGAGGCGCGCATGCAGACGCTGCGCGAACGCTTCCAATACCCGGTGGCCCTGATAAAGCTGAAGGATGTCGAGATGCCACCGGAAGCGTTGATCATGTTGAAGCATCAGCAACCCGCGCAAAACAGCGATGAAGACATGACTTACTTCCCCTTCGACGACGAAACAGCCATCCAATTCGGCCCGCTATGGGGCACCGCCGAGGTCAAGGACCTGCTGACATTTCCGGTATATTGGGTGACGGCCTGCGTCGCCGCCTTGCCTTTAGTGCTGCTGCTCTGGATCAGCCTGCGCACACGCCGCCAGCGCAGCCTCGACCTTGATACGCTCAATGGCTGCCTGGGTGAACTGGCCTATACGCCCAATGCCCTGCTGCCGGCCATGGGCAAGGAATGGACGCCGTTGCTGCACACCCTGCAACAACATGCGCAACACATCACCGCCATGGGCGAGCGCCATCGCGAAGTCTCCCAGGCCGTGTCCCACGAACTGCGCACGCCACTGGCGCGCATGCGCTTCGCCTTGACGTTGCTCGGCAAGAGTGAAGACGCCGCCACACGCAACCGCCTGGAGAAACGCCTGCAAATTGATGTCGAGGAACTCGAAGCCCTGGTTCGCGCCAGCCTGGCCTTTGCGCGGATGGCCGGCGCGCCGAGCGACCTGCACTATGAGCCGATCCCCATCCGTGACTGGTTGCATCAGGAGTTTGCCCTGCTTGACGGGCACCATCGTCGGCTGAGCCTGGAAATCGAGCCATTGCACCTGGAGTTGATCGGTGACCGCGCCTTGTTGCATCTGATTGTGCGCAACCTGTTGAGCAATGCCGTCACCTACGCTCGCGATCAGGTGCGTGTCAGTGCGGCGTACCATGACCCGCATCATCTGGTACTGCATGTCGACGATGACGGCCCGGGCGTGGTCGCGGAGAACCGCGAAAAAATCTTCGAACCCTTTGTCCGGCTGGCCATGGGCGGCGATGAACCCGGCGGCTTCGGCCTCGGTCTTGCGCTGGCAAAACGCGCCACCCAGTGGCTGCGTGGCGAACTGTCAGTGACTCGCAGCCCGCTGGGCGGCGCACGCGTGAGCCTGGTCCTGCCGCTGCGCCCGCAATGACTGGGGCGTTACAGCCGGTGACAGTAGAGCTTTGCGATAGCTTGTAACCTCTGCGCCTGAACCAGGTCGGAGAGCCCTTTCATGTGTTTCACCAAGAAATCCGCGCTTGCCCTGATGCTGTCGCTATGCCTCGTGACGGGCGCGGTTTTACCCCGTTGCTCTCCTGCCATGACTGCGGTGACGCCACCGGCGGCGTTCAACGGCAGCTACCGGGTAGATGGCAGACCACTTGACGAAGCCCCTGACGATCCAGTGTTCATCGCCGCACCGGGCGTCAGCGCGATGATCAGCCCTGATAATCCGCCTTGGTTGAATAACATCTGGGACAACCTGCAACGCCGCTCGTTGAGGTCCCATGATTATTATGCCAATACCCTCAAGCTGCCGGGCATGGTCGTCATGTCCGGGCATTGGGAGCGGCCCAGCCCGGCGCTTCAAAAAAAGCCCACGCACCTGTCTGAATATCAGCCACTGTCTGAAGCTGCTGCGCAGGGCACCATGGCCTATGTGCTGCGCGCGCCGTTGATGTTCGCGCGGGGGATGATACTCAAGAAGCTGCTGCGACGGCGTGCCATGGGCTGAATGATAAAACCGGCGCCATAAAAAACCCCGCCAGCATCACTGCTGGCGGGGTTTTTCAGTAGCCGGGTAAGGCTGGCTTACATCATGCCGCCCATGCCACCCATGCCGCCCATGTCTGGCATACCGCCGCCACCTGCGCCTTCAGCCTTTGGCTTGTCGGCGATGGCCGCTTCGGTGGTCAGGATCAGACCGCCGATGGAAGCAGCTGCCTGCAGCGCGGAACGAGTCACCTTGGTTGGATCCAGGATGCCCATTTCGATCATGTCGCCGTAGACGCCAGTCGCAGCGTTGTAACCGTAGTTACCCTTGCCGTTCTTGACTTCGTTGACCACAACGCTTGGTTCGTCGCCGGAGTTGGCAGCGATCTGGCGCAGCGGTGCTTCAACAGCACGGCGCAGTACAGCGATACCGACATTCTGGTCAGCGTTGTCGCCGGTCAGATTGGTCAGGGCTTCCAGAGCACGGATCAGCGCAACGCCACCGCCAGGTACCACGCCTTCTTCAACGGCTGCACGGGTTGCGTGCAGGGCGTCTTCAACGCGGGCCTTCTTCTCTTTCATTTCAACTTCGGAACCGGCGCCAACCTTGATCACTGCAACGCCGCCGGACAGCTTGGCCAGACGCTCTTGCAGTTTTTCACGGTCGTAGTCCGAGGAAGTCTCGGCCACCTGGGCGCGGATCTGGGCGATACGCGATTCGATGTCGCCTTCAACGCCAGCACCGTCAACGATGATGGTGTTTTCCTTGGAGATGGTCACGCGCTTGGCGCTACCCAGGTTTTCCAGGGTGGCGCTTTCCAGGCTCAGGCCGATCTCTTCGGAGATAACGGTACCGCCGGTCAATACGGCGATGTCCTGCAGCATGGCCTTGCGACGGTCGCCGAAGCCTGGAGCCTTGACGGCTGCGACTTTGACGATGCCACGCATGTTGTTCACAACCAGGGTCGCCAGGGCTTCGCCTTCAACGTCTTCGGAAACGATCAGAAGTGGGCGGCCGGCTTTGGCGACGGCTTCCAGCACTGGCAGCATTTCGCGGATGTTGGAGATCTTTTTGTCGACCAGCAGGATCAGCGGGCTGTCCAGCTCGGCAACCATGGTGTCCGGCTTGTTGACGAAGTACGGGGACAGGTAGCCACGGTCGAACTGCATGCCTTCTACAACCGACAGTTCGTTTTCCAGGCCCGAGCCTTCTTCAACGGTGATCACGCCTTCTTTACCGACTTTTTCCATGGCTTCGGCAATGATGTCGCCGATGGAGCTGTCGGAGTTGGCGGAGATGGTGCCTACCTGAGCGATAGCCTTGGTGTCGGCGCATGGCTTGGACAGGTTTTTCAGCTCGGCAACAATGGCGATGGTCGCCTTGTCGATGCCGCGCTTGAGGTCCATCGGGTTCATGCCGGCAGCGACGGCTTTGTAGCCTTCGTTGACGATGGCCTGGGCCAGCACGGTCGCGGTGGTGGTGCCGTCGCCGGCGTCATCGTTGGCACGGGAGGCAACGTCTTTGACCAGCTGCGCGCCCATGTTTTCGAAACGGTCTTCGAGCTCGATTTCCTTGGCTACGGAAACGCCGTCCTTGGTGATGGTCGGAGCGCCGAAGCTCTTCTCGATGATCACGTTACGGCCTTTCGGGCCCAGGGTCGCTTTTACTGCATCAGCCAGGACGTTGACACCGGTGAGCATTTTCTTGCGGGCGGAATCGCCGAATTTAACTTCTTTAGCAGCCATGATCGATATTCCTTAAATACTTTGTAGTAACGGGAAAATGAGCGGGGAATCAGCCTTCCAGTACAGCGAGAATTTCGTTCTCAGCCATTACCAGCAGGTCTTCGCCGTCGACTTTCACAGTGTTGCTGCCGGAGTAAGGGCCGAAAACAACCTTGTCACCCACTTTCACGGCCAGCGCACGTACTTCACCGTTTTCCAGGGTCTTGCCTGGGCCAGCAGCGACGATCACGCCGTGGTTGGCTTTTTCAGCAGCCGAACCTGGCAGGACGATCCCACCGGCGGTTTTCTTTTCTTCTTCGCTGCGACGGATGACGACGCGGTCGTGCAGAGGACGAAGCTTGCTCATTGTCGATCTCTCCTAATTGTATGTTTCATCGGCCGGTATCAATTCCGGCGGGTTAAATTCCGGCGGTGCCGGTCGCGGCTCGCAGGGCGAACCGCGGAAGTCTGTCTAGTGTCACCACCAGAAACCTTGCGGTGACCGTTACATAAGGGCGGCCAGGCTTATTACAAGGGGCAGCGAATGAATTTTTTTGTGTTTTGCTCAGGGAAGAAGGCAACACCGCACCCGAAGATGCCGTGCCGGTGAAGCGGTTATTTACTGTCGCGGTGTTCGAATTCGCCTTCGATCACATCACCTTCTCGCCCCAGAGGCTGGCGCGGGGCCGGGCCGCCACGGGGTTGCAGGTCGTCGGCAAATGCGCGCTGGCGCACGGCCGCTTCTTCGGCACGCTGGCGCATCTTGCCGGCCAGCAGTTTGCGCGTAACCGGCAGCAGCATCACCAGACCGACCACGTCGCTGATAAAGCCCGGCAGGATCAACAGGCCACCGGCCAGGGCCATCATCAGGCCTTCGAGCATGGTCTGGGCGGGCAGCTCACCGCGGTTCAGGCTTTCACGGGCGCGCAGGGCGGTCGCCAGGCCGGCGACGCGCAGCACCAGGACGCCGAGCATCGAGCCGAGAATGATCAGTAACAGTGCCGGGAAAAATCCGATCGCACCGCTGACTTGAACGAATACGAACAGCTCCAGCACCGGGAACAATAGAAAAAGCAACAAAAAAGGGCGCATCAAATGGTTCCTCAACGCAAGAATGCCTTGCTAGTTCACCCTAGATGACGTCGCCTTTTCGTGAATTCAAGCGCTAATGTCTGATTTTTTCGGCCAGGTCTGCGCGTGAGCCAATGAAACCAGGGCTTCGCGTACTTGTGTCGGCGTGTTGCAAGACTCGGCAAACGGCAGCCAGTGCAGGGACTGGCCAATGCGCAGGTGCATGCCTTCGCTGTCGATACCGGCCAATTGCGCAGGCTCGGTCGTCGGCAAACCGGCGAGGTCGACATAATGGGCGATGGCCTTGGCGTGATCGCTGTTCATGTGTTCGATCATGCTGCGCTCAGCCTTGCCCGCGAACGGATTGGCCAGGGTCAGTTGATCGACCCAGTGGATCGCGCCAAACCCACCGATATAACGGTGGCGCACCGGCTTGAGCACCCAGAAATCGAAATCGTGGGCCTGGTGGTAATTGGCCGAGTCAGGGAAGTAGCGGTAGTAGCGCTCGGCGGCGGCTTCGATGGCGGCGGCGTCTTCCAGCTTGTGGGCTTCAGCCAGGTAGGTCAGGCGCCCGACGGCCTGCACATCGTCGGCTTCGCGCTCCCCGACCAGCAACGAACACTTGGGGTCCTTCTGCAAATTGTGCGTGTGCTGGGCGATGCGACTGATCAGGATCAGCGGCTGGCCGTGTTCGTCGAGGCAGTACGGCACGACCGAACCGAAGGGAAAACCGGGCATGGCTTTGGACAGTGTGGCCAAGGCCCCACGGTATTCCTTGAGCAACAGCTCTCGGGCGTTCCTGGCAACGTGCGCGCTCAATGTATGACTCCTGGGTTGTCCCGCCGCCCATGGCATATGGGAATGGATCTCAACACAAGGTAATCAATATCCGCGCAGGTTGCCAGAGTGCTCGATGCCGCTTTACCAGGCCACGCCAAAGCCTGCGGTGTAGCGGGTCTTGCTCAAGCTGCTGTCGGAGTCGCCGCTGATGACATCGCGCTCAGCCTTGAGATTGAGCGACGCCCATTCGGTGACTTTGTAGCGCAGGCCCATCTCGGCATCCAGGGAATACTCGGCCGGACCGTCCAGCGGCTTGCCCACCTCGCCGTTGGTGAAGAACTCGACGGTCTTGCCCACCAGGTAGCGGTTGTAGTTCCACTTCATGGCCAGGGAGTAGAAGTTGTCCTTGCCGCCATCGGCGTATTCGTAATCGGTGCGGTTGACCAGCGAGCCCAGGGAGAACGCGCCCAGTTCATCGTCCCAGAACTGATAACCAGGGCCCGTACCGACGGTACGTTGGCGTGCCAGGTCTTCGACCTTGTCGCGCTTGTAGGTCAGGCGGCCCTGCCAGAACCAGTGCTCGGTGAAGAAGCGGTCGAGGTCGTATTCCAGGGCCCAGTTGTCGGTGGTGGTGACGTCGTCCTGGAACTCGCGGTTATATTCGCCCTTGCCCGTATGGCGCCACTGGCCGTGACGAGCCGAGGTCTTGAAGTCGATGTCGTAGTCGTTGGTGTCTTTGTCGGCGCGCTTGTAGTCCAGCGCCAGGTCGACGTTGCCCTTCCAGACCAGGTCTTCGATCACAGGCTTGGGCTTGAGGATCTGCTGAATGCTGGCCAACTCCACGGTCTTGGGCGCTTCGCCATTGGCCAGCACGACTTTGCCATCCTCTGCAGGCTTGAGGGACTTGGCCTTTTCACCGTCATAGGCGTCCTGCTTGACCAGCAACTCCTGATCACTCTCCAGGGTTTTCACCTGCTTCCAGTCCACCGGGATCGCCCCGCCGTAGCTGGTCTGGATCAGCAGCTTGCCGCCGTCGAAGACTTTGATCTTGCCGGTCAGGCGGTCACCGTTCTTCAACCAGACGGTATCGGCGAGCAAGGGCGTGGAAGCACTGAGGACAGCAAGGCACAGCAGGGTTCTGGACAACATAAGCGGATACGGGGCTCGGGGTTGGCGAAAAGAAGACGCTATCGTGTTAGATAGCCTGAACTGACTCAACTATTTATATTGAGTTCAATTCTCAACGGCAAGTTTACAGACGTTTCTTACAAAACACCGACGTTCCAAACGGATAGCCTCACAGTGAATGAACCCGCCGACACCCCGCAAAGCCCCGCCGAAAGGCGCCGCACCGCGCTTTACCTGACGCTGGCGCAAGTACCGCCAGGTTGCGTGGTCAGTTATGGCGAGTTGGCTCACCTGGCAGGCCTGGGCCGCGCCGCGCGCTGGGTCGGGCGCACCTTGAGCCAGCTTCCCGCCGATACCCGATTGCCCTGGCACCGTGTGCTGGGTGCCGGTGGTCGGATAAGCCTGCCGCCGGGCAGTGCATCCGGTGACGAGCAACGTGCGCGTTTACGCAGCGAAGGCGTCACCATCCTGAACAATCGTGTTGATATTCAGCGCCATGGCTGGCGTCCGGTAGAGCACAGCGGTTAGAGTGCGCGCTTTGTTTCCGCAAATCTGAGGCAGACTCCAGCCCATGCCCCGTAAAACCTGGCGCGCCGCGCTCGCCGCCTATGCCAGCCCCTCGACGTTAGTGCTGTTGTTGCTCGGTTTCGCTGCCGGCCTGCCTTATATGTTGGTGTTCTCGACGCTGTCGGTGTGGCTGCGCGAAGCCGGCGTTGCCCGCGAGACCATCGGTTATGCAAGCCTGATCGGGCTGGCCTACGCCTTCAAATGGGTCTGGTCGCCGCTGCTCGACCAATGGCGCCTGCCATTGCTCGGAAAACTCGGGCGCCGACGTTCCTGGCTGGTGCTCGCCCAGTCGCTGGTGATCCTCGGATTGATCGGCATGGGCTTTTGTGACCCGCAAAAACACTTGTCCTGGCTGATCGCCATTGCCGTCGTCGTGGCCTTCGCGTCGGCCACCCAGGACATCGCCGTCGATGCCTATCGCCTGGAAATCGCCGACGACAGCCGCCAGGCGGCCCTGGCCGCCAGTTATATGTCCGGTTATCGCATCGCCGCCCTGCTCGCCACGGCCGGTGCGCTGTTCTTTGCCGAGGGCTTCGGTTCCACCGGTTTCAACTATAAACATTCGGCCTGGACCGGCACCTATGTGCTGTTCGGCGTGCTGATGGTCCCGGCGCTGCTCACCACGCTGTTCATGCGCGAACCCAACGTGCCGCTGCGCACCCAGTTGCAGGCCGGGCGCTACAGCTTCGCGCATCAGCTGGTGTCGGTGTTCGTGCTGATCGTGCTGCTGGTGTCGGTGCCGGCGATGTTTACCCAGCTCTACAACACTGACTTCGCCAGCGTGCTGTTCCAGGGCGTGAGCCTGTGGGAATTACTGATGGAAGACCGCGCGTTCCTGCGCGCCATCCTCTATATCCTGCTGACTGCAATGTGTCTCTCGGCCATGGGCCGACGTGGCCTGGCGCCGGTGCTGACGCCGGTCAACGACTTCATCCTGCGCTACCGCTGGCAAGCGTTGCTGCTGCTCGGCTTGATCGCCACCTACCGCATGTCCGATACGGTCATGGGCGTGATGGCCAACGTGTTCTATATCGACCAGGGTTTTACCAAGGACCAGATCGCCGGAGTCAGCAAGATCTTCGGCCTGATCATGACCCTGGTCGGCGCCGGCATGGGTGGCCTGTTGATCGTACGGTTCGGGATCCTGCCGATCCTGTTCATCGGCGGCGTGGCCTCGGCCGGCACCAATCTGTTGTTCGTGATGCTCGCCGACATGGGCCCCGACCTGCAGATGCTGATCGTCACCATTTCCCTGGATAACTTCAGCTCGGGCCTGGCCACATCGGCGTTCGTCGCTTACCTGTCGAGCCTGACCAACCTCAAGTTCTCCGCCACCCAATACGCCCTGCTCAGCTCGATCATGCTGTTGCTGCCGCGCCTGATCGGCGGGTATTCGGGGGTGATGGTGGAGAAGTTCGGCTATCACAACTTCTTCATGATCACCTGCCTGATGGGAGTGCCGACGCTGTTCCTGATTGCGCTGCACTGGTTCCAGGAAAACCGGCGCGCCCGGTTGAATCCCCCTGCAGAAGACTGAAATGTGGGAGGGGGCTTGCCCCCGATTGCGGTGGAACAGCCGAGTATCTTGTAGCTGACACATTGCTATCGGGGGCAAGCCCCCTCCCACATTTGGAACTTCTATAGCCGGTCAGATCCCCGGCAATGTCACGCCTGTACTCCAGCGGCAACCGCCCGTACAATCCCAAGTCATTTCAAGTCCAAGCAACCGACAACGGCCTACCATGCGTACCAGTCAATATTTGCTCGCCACACAGAAAGAAACGCCTTCCGACGCGGTTGTGATCAGCCATCAGTTGATGCTGCGCGCCGGCATGATCCGCAAACTGGCCTCGGGCCTGTACACCTGGCTGCCCATGGGCTTGAAGGTGATGCGCAAGGTCGAAGCCATCGTTCGTGAAGAAATGAACGCCGCCGGCTCTCTGGAAGTGTTGATGCCGAGCACCCAACCGGCTGAACTGTGGCAGGAATCCGGACGTTGGGAAGAGTACGGCCCCGAGCTGCTGCGCTTCAAGGACCGTCATGGCCGCGATTTCTGCGCCGGCCCGACCCACGAAGAAGTCATCACCGACCTGATGCGCAACGAGTTGAGCAGCTATAAACAATTGCCGCTGAACCTGTATCAGATCCAGACCAAATTCCGTGATGAAATCCGCCCACGCTTCGGCTTGATGCGCGGCCGTGAATTCATCATGAAGGACGCCTATTCGTTCCACGCCGACCAGGCGTCGTTGCAGGCGACCTACGACCGCATGCACCAGGCCTACTGCAATATCTTCACGCGCCTGGGCCTGAAATTCCGCCCGGTTGAAGCGGACAACGGCTCCATCGGCGGTGCCGGCTCCCACGAGTTCCACGTGCTGGCCGAATCCGGCGAAGACGACATTGCGTTCAGCAATGTTTCGGACTACGCGGCGAACGTCGAAAAAGCCGAAGCCGTACCGCGCGAAACCTCGCGCCCAGCCCCGGCTGAAGAACTGCGCCTGGTCGATACCCCGGACACCAAGACCATCGCGGCCCTGGTGGAGAAATTCAATCTGCCGATTGAAAAGACCATCAAGACCCTGATCGTGCACGCCGAAGAAGAAGGCAAGCTGATCGCCCTGGTGATCCGTGGCGACCACGAGCTCAACGAAATCAAGGCGGCCCAGCAACCTGGCGTGGCCAGCCCGCTGGTCATGGCCAGCGATGCCGAACTGCGCGACGCCATTGGCGCCGGCGCCGGTTCCCTCGGCCCGCTGAACCTGCCGCTGCCGATCATCATCGACCGTTCGGTCGAGCTGATGAGCGACTTCGGTATCGGCGCGAACATCGACGACAAGCACTACTTCGGCGTGAACTGGGAGCGCGACCTGCCGGTGCCGACCGTGGCCGACCTGCGTAACGTCGTGGCCGGCGACCCAAGCCCGGATGGCAAGGGCACCCTGGAGATCAAGCGCGGCATCGAAGTCGGGCACATCTTCCAGCTGGGCAACAAGTACAGCAAGGCGATGAAGTGCGAAGTGCTGGGCGAGAACGGCAAGCCGATCACCCTGGACATGGGCTGCTACGGCATTGGCGTTTCCCGTGTGGTCGCCGCCGCCATCGAGCAGAACAACGACGAGAAAGGCATCATCTGGAGCGACGCCCTGGCGCCGTTCCAGGTGGCGCTGGTGCCGTTGCGCTATGAAACCGAGCAAGTACGCGAAGCCACCGACAAACTGTATGCCGAACTGACGGCCGCCGGTTTTGAAGTGCTGCTCGATGACCGGGACAAGAAAACCAGCCCGGGCATCAAGTTCGCCGACATGGAGCTGATTGGCATCCCGCACCGGATCGTGGTCAGTGACCGCGGCCTGGCCGATGGCAATCTGGAATACAAGAGCCGGACCGAAGCCGAAGCCCAACCGTTGCCGGTGGCTGACGTGCTGTCTTTCCTTCAGGCGCGTATTCGTCGCTGAAAACCAGATCAAGAGAAGTCATGTTCAAGCGAAACACCAGAGCCCTGGGGGGCGCCGCCTTGTGCGGCGCCCTGCTGGTCAGCGGCTGCGCCAACCAGATGTCGCAACGCAGTGAGCACGAGGAGCGGGTCGAGCGAAAGTTGCTCGACCACAGCCTGCAGATCGATGTCGGCGAGCCCAAAGTGCTGGAGCTGCCGCAACGCCGGGTTCGGATTCACGAGCAGAAGACGTTCGAGGTCACCGAATTCGAAGTCACACGGCGCTACGACCGCTACACGCCCTACCAGCCCTGGCGCAAACTCTATGAGATGCCACTGGGTGCCGTTGCCTTGGTGGCCGGCGCGGGCGCCAATGTGGCGAATATCTTCGCCCTCGGCAACCTGCCTGCGAGCATGACGCGCGATTGGCTGAGCTACGGCGTGGACGGCATCAACCCGTTCATGAACGTGCAATCTCACGGTCGTGCGCAGCAGAACCTCGCGGCTATCGATGAAGTGCAGCGTGACAAGCGCCTGGAATATTCGAGCCTGCCCTGGAGCGAACGCCCGGTACAGGTCACCGCCGGCAAACAAACCCATGAACTGACCACCGACCGCGACGGCGTGCTGCGCCTGAACCTGTTGGACAGTCCGTTTGCCGAGCAGGACCTGAACCGCATCACCACCTTGAAAATCAGCGTGGAAGACGGCCAGGACGATGTGCACACGGATTCGACCCTGGCGGTCAGCAACACCCTGCGCGGCAAATTGCTGGAAGCCCATGGCCTGATCTATGACGATTTGGAAGACGACGAGGTCAATCAGTGGGTGCACCGGGTCAAGCGCCTCTCGGAGCTGGGCCTGGAAGAAGAAGCCAGCGAACTGGAGCAAAGCCTGATTGAACTGACGCGCAACGATCCGGAATTGCAGCAGGAGTTTTTGCAGGCATTGGCCAAGGATGCGGGGCGACTCGTCGCAGATCCTGGCGCGCGCTGATCCCAGGCTGTTTTTGTAGGAGCGAGCTTGCTCGCGAAAAACTCACAGGCACCGCGTTCTTCCAGGAAACACGCGTTATCGTTGACGTTTTTCGCGAGCAAGCTCGCTCCTACAGGGGCACCCTGGGTTCTACCAGGAAAACTCGAGCTGTTCATTACCGCTGCTCAAATCCAGCAACCTCACCCCAATCCCCAGCAACCGCACCGGCTTACCCCCACGGTTAAATGCCTGGGTCATCAGCTGTTCATAACTCTCCAGATCCCGCCCTGCCCCGGCCTGCTCCAGAGTGGTCTGGGTAAAGTCATGAAACTTGACCTTCACGAACGGCTTGCCTGCCCGGTAGCTGCTGTCGATACGCGCCATGCGCCCCGCCAGGGTTTCCAGCAACTCGGGCAGCTTGGCCAGGCAGCTTGAAAGATCCGGCAAGTCCACATCGTAGGTATTTTCCACACTGATGGATTGCCGCCGGCTGTCGTTCTGCACCACGCGGTCATCGATCCCACGGGCAAGACTCCAGAGACGCTCACCGAAACTGCCGAATTCGCGCACCAGTGCCAGCTTGTTCCACTCGCGCAGTTGCAGGCAATCTTCAATGCCCAGGCGCGCCAGCTTGTCGGCGGTGACTTTGCCCACACCGTGCAATTTACTCACCCGCAACTGCGAGACGAACTCTTCGACCTGGTCCGGGGTAATCACAAACAGGCCGTTGGGTTTCTTCCAGTCGCTGGCGATCTTAGCCAGAAACTTGTTGGGCGCAACGCCGGCGGACACGGTGATGTGCAACTGATTGGACACACGCCGGCGAATGTCCTGGGCGATGCGCGTGGCGCTGCCGCCAAAGTGCGGGCTGTCGGAGACGTCGAGGTAGGCTTCATCCAGCGACAACGGCTCGATCAGGTCGGTGTAGTCGCGAAAGATCGTCTGGATTTCCTTCGACGCTTCTTTATAGGCATCCATACGCGGCTTGACGATCGTCAGGTCCGGGCACAGCTTCAATGCGTGACGCGATGACATCGCCGAGCGCACCCCGTAAGCCCGCGCTTCGTAATTGCACGTAGCAATCACCCCGCGCCGGTCCGCCGAGCCACCGACAGCCAGGGGCTTTTGCGCCAGGCTCGGGTCGTCGCGCATCTCGATGGCGGCGTAGAAGCAATCACAGTCGACGTGGATGATTTTGCGCTGCGTCATATAAACGGGGTGTGAATCAACGGGTGGCCAGTATCGCATTCACCCCTGTATATAGCACCAGTAGTTTGAATCTTCCGTCCGAGCGGTAGGAAATATCCCAGATGAATTGGTTTTCTCAATCGAATTCAACCTTCCAATAGAGCTGGAAGCCCTGGCCTGACTGGCTCGGAGCCCTTTCGACACCTGCCTTGGAGAGCTAACCAATTGAACCACAAGCGCTTTTGTTCGATTTTAGGGTTGACACACTCGCGTTCCTCTGTAGAATGCCGACACACAGACGCGGGATGGAGCAGTCTGGTAGCTCGTCGGGCTCATAACCCGAAGGTCGTCGGTTCAAATCCGGCTCCCGCAACCAAACATCAAAAAAGGCTACTCGAAAGAGTGGCCTTTTTTGTGCGCGTGTATTTTTGATCGTTCCCACGCTCCGCGTGGTAACGCCGCCCTGGACGCTCCGCGTCCTGCTTTTTGCGCAATGTTGACGCAGAGCGTCACGGGATGCATTCCCACGCGGAGCGTGGGAACGATCATCGAAGCGCTGCAACGCATTGATTTATGAATAATTCGGACTTATTTGAGCCATTGCCGCATTAACGGTTGACACCTCGGCGCTGGACTGTAGAATGCCGCCCACAGACGCGGGATGGAGCAGTCTGGTAGCTCGTCGGGCTCATAACCCGAAGGTCGTCGGTTCAAATCCGGCTCCCGCAACCAAACATCAAAAAAGGCTACTCGAAAGAGT
>NZ_JAFLXH010000037.1:0-68453 GCF_019891515.1 Pseudomonas sp. Wu6
GTGGAGTGGTGTGGGTACCTATGCCAGTCAGTTAAGCGTACACCGCCCTCTGTAGGAGCGAGGGGGGCGCCTAGCTCTTGCTCGCGAAAAACGTCAACGATAACGCGTGCTTCCTGAATAAACGCGGTGCCTGTGAGTTTTTCGCGAGCAAGCTCGCTCCTACAATGGGTATTAGGGCAAGCCTCTCTGCCGACCTTGGGTTCTCAGTGCCCGGCCTCCAGCATGTTTTCCGGGCGTACCCACTGGTCGAACTCTGCGTCGGTGAGGTAGCCCAGTTCCAGCGCCGCTTCCCGCAGGGTCAGCCCTTCGGCATAGGCTTTCTTGGCGATCTGTGCGGATTTGTCATAGCCGATATGCGGGTTGAGGGCGGTCACCAGCATCAGCCCACGTTCCAGGTGTTCGGCCATCTGTTCGGCGTCAGGCTCCAGGCCGGCGATGCAGTGTTCCTGGAAGTTGTTGCAGCCATCAGCCAGCAGGCGGATCGATTCCAGCAGGTTGTGGATGATCACCGGCTTGTACACGTTCAACTGCAAATGCCCTTGGCTGGCGGCGATGCCGATGGTCACGTCATTGCCGAGTACCTGGCAGGCCAGCATCGACAGGGCTTCGCACTGGGTCGGGTTGACCTTGCCGGGCATGATCGAACTGCCCGGTTCGTTGGCTGGCAATTTGACTTCTGCCAACCCCGCGCGCGGGCCGGAGCCGAGCAGGCGCAGGTCGTTGGCGAGCTTCATCAGGGCCACGGCGAGGGTTTTCAGTGCGCCGTGCAAGGTCACCAGCGGCTCATGGCCGGAGAGGGCGGCGAATTTGTTCGGCGCGGTGACGAACGGCAGTCCCGACAGCGCGGCCAGTTCGGCGGCAATCGCTTCGCCAAAGCCATGGGGCGAATTGAGCCCGGTGCCCACGGCGGTGCCGCCCTGGGCCAGCTCGCACACGGCGGGCAGGGCGCTGCGGATGGCGCGTTCGGCGTAGTCGAGTTGGGCGATGAACGCCGAGAGTTCCTGGCCGAAGGTGATCGGCGTGGCATCCATCATGTGGGTGCGGCCGGTCTTGACCAGCTTCATGTGCCGCGCCGCCAGCTCCGCCAGGCCGCCGGACAGCACGGTGATGGCCGGCAACAGCTGCTCGTGCACGGCCTTGACGGTGGCAATGCTCATGGCGGTGGGGAAGCAGTCGTTGGAACTCTGGGAACGGTTGACGTGGTCGTTGGGGTGCACCGGGCTCTTGCCGCCACGGTTGCCGCCGGCCAGTTCATTGGCGCGGCCGGCAATCACTTCGTTGGCGTTCATGTTGCTCTGGGTGCCGCTGCCGGTCTGCCACACCACCAGGGGGAACTGATCGTCATGCTGGCCGTCGAGAATTTCGTCGGCGGCCTGTTCGATCAGACGGGCGATATCGGCCGGCAGGTCGCCGTTGCGGTCGTTGACCCGGGCGGCAGCCTTCTTGATCAACGCCAGGGCATGCAGCACCGCCAGCGGCATGCGCTGCTCGCCGATGGCAAAATTCACCAGCGAACGTTGGGTCTGGGCGCCCCAGTAAGCGTCATCCGGGACGTGGACTTCTCCCAGGCTGTCGGTTTCGATACGGCTCATCGGGCACACTCCTTCAGGTTCGTTTGCGCAGTTTAGGCTGTGATTGGCCAAGGGGGTTCCCTAAAAGACGTTTCATCGATCAAACCACACCCGACGCGGCCCGGGGTTGAGCCGCGAGGTTTTTTAGGCGCAGAATGGGCGCCCTTGGGGTCTTACCTCGCCAGCTAGAAAAGGAAACTCGATGACTCGTCTTCGTGCCATCTGTACCGCGGTTGCTCTGGTTTGCGCCAGCGGCCAGGTTTTTGCCGATACCGCCAGCCACAACGCCAGTGCCGAAGCCTTCCTTACCCTGGCCCACGCTGACAAGCTGGGTACCCCGGTGTACATGCAAGTGCAACAAATGTTCGCCCAGCGTTTCGAGCAGACCAAGGCGCCTGCCGCCAAACAGTCCGTACTCGACAGCTACCAGGCCAAGGCCAACGCTGCTCTGGACCAGGCCATCGGCTGGCCGAAGCTGAAACCGGACATGGTCAAGCTCTACACCACCAACTTCAGCGAATCGGAGCTCAAGGACCTGGTGGCGTTCTACCAGTCGCCTCTGGGCAAGAAAGTCCTGGAAAAAATGCCGCAGCTGACCCAGCAATCGGCCCAGATGACCCAGGCCAAGCTGGAAAGCGCAGTACCGGTGGTGAACAAGCTGTTGGAAGACATGACCAACGAGCTGGCGCCAAAAGCCGCCGCACCGGCCAAGAAGAAGTAAGCAGCAATGACTATGCAACAGCGTATCGAAACGGCGCTTGCCGCCCTGGCCCCGGATCACTTGAGTGTGCTGGACGAGAGCCACATGCACAGCCGTGGGTTGCAGACCCACTTCAAGGCCGTGCTGGTCAGCCAGCAGTTCGAGGGGCTTAATCGCGTCAAGCGCCACCAGAAGGTCTATGCCACCCTGGGTGACCTGATGAGCGAGTTTCATGCGCTGGCGCTGCATACCTATACGCCTGAGGAATGGGCGAAGGTCGACGCGGCACCGGCTTCGCCGACCTGCGCCGGCGGGCATTGAGCGCAGCCTCGACCCGCGCGAGCGGGTCGGGGCGATGCCAGTACCCGGACACACAAAACATCCTCCAGCACCACCTTGCTTCCCCCCGCATCCCTAGGCTTTCAGGACTACTTATTCAGCAATAAGGTCTTGAGGTCATGTCTTATTCCATCCATCGACACACACCGTCCCTGGCGGCCATCGACCCGCGCGGGTTGATCGTGCGCAACATTGATTACCACCGCGCCAGCGCGGAGGATCAAGCGCAGGTGCGCATTCATCGTCAGGTCTTTGGCAGTACGGGCCTGATGATTGAACAATGGGACCCCCGCCTGTTGCAGTTGTCGCGCTCAAAACCTGGCACTGCGCCCAATCAACGCACGGTTTACAGCCTTGGCGGGCACGCGTTGCGCACCGACAGCGTGGATGCCGGCCGGCGGCTGACGCTTATAGGGCAGGCCGGGCAGGTACTGGACGAATGGGATGGACGGGGCGCTCACCAGGCTCATCACTACGATCGATATCTGCGACCGGTTGCCGTCTTCGAGCAGGCGGCCAGTGACGGGCAAGCGCTGTGCGTCGAGCGTCTTGCCTATGCTTCATCGTCCAGTGAAGAGGCCTCACGCAACCGCTGTGGCCGGGTGGTTCGCCACGATGACGGCGGCGGTTCGCTGTTCCACGAGGCCTATGGGCTGCACGCGGAGGTCACGCAGCAGGCCCGACGTTTTCGACAGGCGGGCGCTGCGTTGGATTGGCCGCAGCCCGATGCACAGCGCGAGGCGCGCCTGGAGGCCGACAGGTTCCAGACCACCATCGGGTTCAATGCGCTGGGTGAGCGCCTGCATCACACGGACGCCAAGGGCAATCGCTTCGACTACACCTACGGCATTGACGGCCAACCGGCGAGTATCTTTGTAACGCCCAGGGCCGGCGTGCGTACCCAGGTGCTGGGCCAGCGCCGTTACAACGCAGCGGGCCAGGTGCTCAGCGAACGCGCCGGCAACGGCGTGGTGCGCGCCATGCAATATCGTGAGTTCGATGGTCGCTTGCGGCAAATGACGGCCTGTTTGCACGCAGGCGCAGCGCTGCAAGACCTGCGCTATGAGTATGACAACGTGGGTAACGTGGTGCGCATCGACGACCTTGCCCAGCCGACGCAATGGTCCAGCAACACGCGCATCAGTTCGGCCAGCCTCTACGCGTACGACACGTTATCGCAACTGATCACGGCCACCGGCCGCGAAACCGCCGGCAACACGGGCGGCCCGGCATTACCGGCAATGGTGGCGTTTGGCTCGACTGACGACAGCGTATGGCGTCGCTACACCCAGCGGTTGCGCTATGACGCTGCCGGCAATTTGCTCGAGATGCAGCACCTGCCCAGCAGCGGCACAGGCTTCACGCGGCAGATGAGCGTGGCCGCGGGCAGCAATCATTTTCTGCCGCAGGCCGATGGCAAGACCGCACCGGGGTTGGGGCAGGGCTTTGACCGTAATGGCAACCTGCAAGTGTTGGCAGGCGAGCAGAAGATGCACTGGGATGTGCGCAATCAACTGGTGCGCCTGACGCAGGTGCGGCGCGAGGGGGGCAATCACGATCAAGAGCACTACGCCTACGATGCCGCAGGCCAGCGCATTCTCAAGCGTCGGGTCTCCCAGGCCCGTGGCGTGATGCATACCGCCGAGGTGCGCTACCTGCCGGGACTGGAAATCCGCCATGACAGCGCAACGGGTGAGCAACTGAATGTTCTCAACCTCGATGCCGGTACGACCACCGTCCGCGTTCTGCTGTGGGATCGCCACCCTTCGGGAGTGGGTCAGGCCACGCAGATCCGTTATGGCTTGTCGGACCACTTGGGCAGCAATTGCCTGGAACTGGGCGAGCAGGCGCAATTGCTCAGTCAGGAAAGTTATTACCCCTACGGCGGGACCGCGTGGCGGGCGGCGAGAAATGCCAGCGAGGCGAGCTACAGCTTCATCCGTTATTCGGGTAAGGAGCGCGATGCCAGCGGGCTGTCCTACTACGGCTTCAGGTATTACGCAGCGTGGTTAGGCCGTTGGATCAGCCCTGACCCGATCGGCGATGCCGATGGCTTGAATCTGTACGCGATGGTCGGCGGTAACCCGGTCACCCACGTCGACGCGCAAGGCCTGGTCGGCGCATCGGCGTTGGAGGCGCCCCAGGATAAGCAAATACGCAGGCTCTCCTTCAGCCGCAGGCTCGCGACGATGGGGCTGATTATCCGCCCGAGGATACAGGCAGCGTCGTCGGCCGCGATTCGCGATGGTTTATCCACCTATATCGCCAATGTCATCGCGACGGGCGTTGATCTGGCGGTATTCGGCAACCTTGAGCCCACGCCGCAGCGCAATCAGATTGTGCGCTATACCGTCGCGTCGCTGGATGCCCTGACCACGATGCATATGAGCACCGGTGTCGTCGGTAACTGGACACGTCTTGCACCACAGATCGGGGTTATTTCGGCAGCTGTGGCGGGTATTGGTTACGCCTATCACGCTGACACGCCGAGCGCTCAAGCCGGGGAACGCTGGGACCCCGTAGCGGTGCAGCGATTGAGCGGGCATATCCGCTCGCTCTCCAGGGAACTGGTGCAGCAGATCATGCGTGGGCACGGCACCGGCGCCTCCTGGGGCAGCACACCGCTGCGGGCCAGGGTCGGCCGAACCGCCGGCGCGACGGCAGCGTACGCCGTTGCAACGATCGCCAACGCCGTCTACGGCGGGGAAGTGCCTGCGCTGATGCAACCCAATGTGTCACCCGCGATTGAAGCCTACGATGCAGCGATGGGAACGCTTACGCGCAGTGGTCATCTCACGGCGGTCCACGATCACCATGGGCTGACCGTGCAGACACCGGACCCTGTTGGGTTGATGCACGGCGGGCTGAGCAGAATGTTCAATCAGGTATGGACGTATTGGGCGGCAACCGGGGTCGAGGCATTGGCCGTGGCGCTGACGGGCCTGCCCCAGGCCGCGCAAAGCCGCACCACGCGAACGATTGTGATGGTGGCCCGCGGCGTGATTGCATCATTGACCGAATGGCGCGGCTTCGTCGTGGCGTTTGCCCGGCGCGGGTACACACACCTGGCGTCGAACTGGCGCGCCGCGCCGCGATCCTGACGGGAGCACCATCAGGCAGACGATCGTTCCCACGCTCCGCGTGGGAATGCCGCCCTGGACGCTCTGCGTCCGCTCTTGAAGTCGTGACGCAGAGCGTCACAGGCTGCGTTCCCACGCAGAGCGTAGGAACGATCAGCGATCAGTCAGTTCAGCTCTTCATAGGTGTCGTTTTCGTCCTCATTGACGTTGTACCAGGCCCAATAGGTGGTACGCCGCATGAACCCTCCTGCCGTCAGTGTCCGGGTCGGGCGTCCCAGGGGGTCGTACCATTGCCGGTCGCTGTGGCCCAGTTCGCGCATGGCGTGATCATTGACATAGGCGTGGCTGTTGGTGAAGTAGGCGCGGTAGACCCGTATCACCAAGCCCTTGTTGTTGTATTCGACACGCTCGCTGACGCGCCAGCGGGGGTCGGCCTGCACGTGGCGCAGCTGTTTCTTCACGGTGCCGGCGGCATCCGGCACGTCGTCGACCCACAGATCGCCCTTGGCGTCGACCGCGTGGGCCGGGCCCGGTTCGGTCTTTTGCCGGGTCTGCAACGAACGACCGAAGCCATCCCAGCAGGTCAGGGTCATGCGAACCTGTCGTTCCGCGTCGCCGGGGTAACGGTCGGCTTGCAACATGAGCCCATGGACCGGCGTGCGGCTGGCCTTGTCGATCAACGCCTTGAGTTGTTTTTCGCTGTCGCCGAGGGTGTGACGAGCAGCACTCAGGCGCGCCCGCGCGCCCATGCGGATATGCCCGCCGGGGAGCAGGTACGCCTTGCTGATCCACTCGGGCTTGACCAGGGCCAGGTCGATACTGCCCATCCAACTGAACGGGGCGTAGCAGTGCGCGCTGGCCATGTCCTGCAACACGCTGTGCGCCTGTTCGATGGCCGACCCGGGCGTGACATCATGGCGCGGGCGGTCGCTTTGCAGGTCGGCGAAGCCCACCCTGAGGTTCTGTTCATGGCCGTGGAAACTGCTGGCGAGCAACTGCCCGAAACCGTCATAACGCGCTTCTTGAACAGTGCCATTGGGGTCGACGATTTTTGTCGGCAGCAGCAATTGATAGTCGTATTCGGCGGTGGTCACACAGCCGTCGGGTGTTTTTACCAGCAGGGTCTGCAGTGAGTAGGGGTCATACTGGAGTGTCGTTTCGCCGTGAGCCTCGGTGGCCCGCAGCGCCCTCAACCGACAAAACAGGCTGGGCTTGTCATAGCGGGGAAAGTGGCGGCGTATCGACCACAGGCGATTTTGCGCGGGCGCCACCTCGCCGTCGAACAGGAAAAACACCGCCATGGTGTGATAGCCACTGTCGGTGAGCTTTTGCACCAGGTCCACCCTGGGTTGGTTGGGCATGCTCGGAATGTCGTTGTAGACGCTCAGGGCCTGGTCATCCAGCTCGGCGGTTTCCAGGTAGTCAGGCAATGCCTGGGCCGTGGCGACGCCGGGTTCCAGGGTTTTGCCGAAACCACCGGCCTGCCGGTAGTGCTGGCGCGACAAGCCGCTCAGCGTGCGCCCGGCTCCTGCCGCCAACGGCCCGTCGCGGGTGTCGATGAACACCTCATAGGCGATACGCGCTGGGTCCAGCCCACCAGGTGCCGGCGCCTTGCCGAGCACCAGGGCGTTATGTCGTTGGCGGTAGGGCAAGGCCAGACGCCACTGCTGTGTGTGGTCCAGATGAATCGGCTCTGCCAGGGTTTCGCTCAGGTAATAGGACTGTTGCGCGTCGTCATGGGTATCGCGCCACCAGCGCTGCTGGTGCTCATCCACCAGCACGGCGGGCGGCGGACTGGCGGCGGTGGTGCGGCGGGCGTAATGCAGGGTCACGCCATGCACCAGGCAACCATAGGCGTCCCAGCGCAGGTTGATCTGGTGCTGGCAGACCGGATCGTCCGCCACGCCTTCATATTGGTAGCTGATCGACTCCAGGGCCAATGGCAGCAACCGCGCGTAGGGCGTATGGGCGCTGGGCGGCGCCAGTTCACGCACCAGGTAGCGCTGGTGTTTGATGGAATAGGGCACCGCATCGTGCGCCCCGCCCGCCGCCATCACCTCGACCCGCAGCACCACGCCACTGAGTGCGCGGGCCGCCTCGCGTGCCAGCGCCGGCGCAGGATCGCCGACCACGTCGTCATGATGATCCAGCGGCCGTGCCTGGGCCGCGCCCCTGTAGCGGCTGACCAGCGTGCGGCCGAGGGGCTTGGCGTGTGGGTCGTGCGTGCTGCGGCCGAGGCAGGGCATGTCAAGGGATCGTCCGGTATGGAACCAGGTCTTGCTGAGCAAGGGTGCGCTGGAGCCCGGCGTGAGGGGGGCGTCCTTGGGGTTGTCGGTGTCGGTTTGCAGCAACAGCCCGAAGCCACGGAACTCGCGGTCCACACGGTCGTAATACGCCTGGCGATAGCTCATGCGGCGGGTCAACTGGTTGCCGGTAATTTCATCGCGCTGGGTGTGTTGGCTGGCCAGCAGCAGCGCAAAGGGTAACTGGCTGATCGTGGGCTGGCCCTGGGCCTGCAGCTCGCGTTTTTCGTCCAGCCACTCCTGGGCACTGCTGCGATATTTGATCGACGCCTGGGCGCCCATGTTGTTGTCGGTGCGTGTGAGCAGCCAGGGCTTGTGGTTGAAAAAGTCGTAGCGCCAATGAACCGGGGTCTGATGGACAGCCGTCAGGATCAGGCTCGGACAGCCCAGGCCGAGCACATCGACGACGCTGACCTGGCAGTGATCGTCGTACTGCACGCCCTTAGGCCACGGGACTTTGATCGCCTGTGTCTCGAAACCGTTGCCGCCTTTGTTGAGGAAGATGTTCAGGTGCGTGGCGCTCAGGTACAGCAAGTCTGCCGCGCCGCCGCCGTTGAGGTCGACGAGCAGTACATGCGCCGCGTTGAACGTCTGATACCGCAACGGCAATGTGGCCAATACAAACCCCTGGCCAAAACGGCCGCGCCCCAGGTTCGGCCAGCATTTGACTTCGTTGTGGCGGATTCGCACCAGATGCTGTTGACCCGTGGCGAGTACATCGCTGAACGCCACCACTTCGTTGGGCGAAGTGGAAATGACCGGCAAGCTATCGTCAGGCCTGTGCGCCACTTCGGTGGGAGGGGCGAAGCCGGCGGGTCGGCGATTTTCATACAGGCGCACGCTGCGCGGGCCGATCATCGCAAAGTCATGACGGCCTGCCCCCATCAGGTCGGCGAGCAGGCCCTGGGCGTGGAAGAACTCCGAGGGGAAGGCATCGAACGGCGTATAGGCTGACCAGTTGCGCTGTTCGTCCAGGCTGAAAAAACCATGCATTCCGGGACCCGCCACCAACCAGTCCAGACGCCCATCGCCATCCACATCGGCCAGCGCCTGGTGCACGGGCCGGGTGCTGTCGGCGACCGGCACGCGGGTCAACTCCAGCGCCGCGCCGTAGCTCACCTCGTCGCCGGTGCGTGGCTGCTGCGGTCTCAGCGGCTCATGGTAATACCAGCTTTTGTCTACGTGGTACAACACACCGGGCAGGCCTTCGCCATACAGGTCCACCAGTTGATAACGCACGCCGTCATGCAGCCTGGGCAATGCACTGAATGCCTGGTAGCGGCTCGGATCGACCTTGAGCTGGCTCGTCTGGTAAAAGCACTCCAGCGGCGGGCGGCTCACGCAATTGCCCGCGCTGTCGTAGGCCTGCTCATGGACCGCGCTCAGCAGGCTGACATGGCTGGAGGTGCGGTATTCCAGGAGCAGGCGCTTGACCAGCACCGGGTCGGCGCCCATTCGCGCTTCTTTGGGGAAGTGGTGAAACATCAGGATCTGGCTGCAACGGCGCAGGGTGCGTAACTCGAAGCCGTAGGCAAAATCCGAGCAAGGGTCTTGCCGTGCCGGCCAGTCGCGGATTTTGCGATACGTCGGCCGTTGATCCAGTTCAAGGGCGCGTTCGCCGTAATCGAACAGCAATTGAAAGTGCCAGCCCCTGTCCGGTTTATCGTCGGTCTGCCAGAGGTAAAGCTGCTCCTGCTCCCTGGCGCTGAAGTTGGCATAGCAGACACTGTCCAGGTAATGCCGGGCGCGGCAGTCCCTGGGGTAGCGCGCGGTGTCGGTTTCTTTGGTGTAGTGATAATAAATGTGCTCGCCGTGGGCATTCAGGCTTTCCTGCAACAACCATTGCGCCACATGCTGCGCCTGGTCCGGATCGGCAATCCGGGCCAGCGGGGTTTTTCCGTAGAAGTGCTGACTGCCATCGGCAGCGCGCAGCAACCAGAAGCCCGCCGTGTCGGTTGCCGATTGCCAGTGTTCGATACGGTCGAAGCGGGTTTCGACCCTGGGGAAGTGGCGGGTAACCGTATACGCGCGCGGCAGTGGCAAGCCATTGAAGGATGTAAGGGGGCTGCTGATGATCGCTCCCTCGGCGTCGCGTTCCGGCAGCCAGATTTGCCCGTCGGGGCCCACAAACGCATCGTCCATTGTGTACCCCGGCACGCCATGGGAGGTGCGTCGGCTGACGGCGCCCAGGTGCACGCCCCAGCCCAGGCCGAAGGGACCGTTACCGGCGCCGCTCTGGTAGGTCAGCGACAGGGCTGGCGTATAGCCGCGCGCGGGCGAAATCGGCAACGCAATCTCAAGGCTTGCCGTACCACTGGAACCGATATCGCCCCAGCCCTTGCCGGTGCCCTGGATAGCGGCACCGCCCTTGGGCATTGCCGGGGTATTGACCTGCAGGTTGTGAGTGGCGTCGCTCATGCCTGGCCCCCGCCGGCAGCGGCCGCCCTGGCGGTGTAGCGCAGGTGAATGACAATATCGTTGATGGATTCCAGCACGGCTTTCTGCCGGTCCGGGTTGGGAAACTCCAGGGTCCAGTCGGAAATGGCCCCGGTGTATTCGAACGGCAAGTAACGCTCGTTGCTGTCGAACGTGAGGGTGAACAGGCCGTTGTCGTCCAGCCCGGTGGAAAGGGCGATTTGCTGATGGGCACGCATGTCCGTGCGCAGCTCGCCCGTGGGCAGTTCGATGTCGTTGCGGGTCTGGGTCAGTATCGCCTTGATGTCTTCATAGGGGCCCAGCGTCGCGGGCAACGATACGCTGATGCCTTTGATCCGGCGCAGGATGTGCCGGGGGTAATCCTCCTCAAACAGGGCGGCGGGCAATTTGAAGCAGAGCCTGCCTTTGCTGACCAGTTGCAGTTTGAGACGTGTCCATTTGTCTTCAGGACCGGAGGGCGGCGTCTGGAAGGTGCCGGGTGAGGCGACCTCGCACTCGTTCAGGCGGTGACGCAGTGAAATGGTTTTGACGATCTCCAGGTCCCGCACGTTATGGTTCAAATAGGCCGTGTTCATGTTCAACAACGACAGCTTCAGCGCTTCGCCCGCCAGATAGCCACGGTAGTTGTTGTTCCAGGCGCCGGGCTGGATAAACGTGCGCTCATGGTCGGCTATCTCGTACTGCCAGCACGCCTGGGCGGTGCGGCACAGGGAGAGGCCAAGGTCATAGAGCTGATAGTAGAACTTGCTCAACTGGGCATTGAGCCAGTCATACAGCTGCGCCTTGGAAAAGCGCTTGGCCAGCAATTGATAGGTCGACCAGGCCTGGGCCAGGGAGGTCTCGGCCAGGCGCAATTGCAGGCGCGTGGCTTTTTCCTGCTCGGCATAGGCTTGTAGTTGGGCATCGACTTGGGCCAGTTCGAGTCGGGCCTGATCCTGGGCATGGGCCCACTCCTGCGCCCGGCGGTTGAATTGCTCGGAGCGATCCAGGTCGGCGGCGTCGCCACGCAGCGCGGTGGCAGCGCCCTGGGCCAAGGCTTGGGCGGCATAGAACGGCCCTTCCCAGCGCGAGCCGCCGACACTGGTGCCGAAGATATTCGGCGCCACCATCGCGATGCCGGCCCCTACGGCGGCGGCCGAAGCAGCGGTGTCGAACCCGCTGCTGAGCAGGTAGAGCCAGCCGGCGTGGGACTCCCCGGCGCTGATGCCTTCGGTGAGCTGGTGTGCGTAGTAGTGCATCCGCGACTCGATCATGCGGCGACTGGCGTCGAGTGCCTCCCGGTTCTTCCCGTCGATCTGCAACGCCTGGGTCTGCTGGGTCACGACGATGTTGGCCAGGTCCCACGCTTGTTGTTGCTGTAACTCCAGATATTCCGCCTGTTCCTTGCGTTCAATCAGGCTCAGCAGCGTATTGCCGAGTTGGATCACCGCTTCGGTGGCCGTGAGCGCGTGGCCCAGCATGACCTGGAAGCGATAATGGCTGACCTGCGCGTCCATGAACGGCGCTGCCGCGCTTTCGCTGAAAGCCCCTTTGCCCTGGCTGGCCAATAACTTCAGAGGCGACAGCGGGGCCGCGTAGAGCGCCAGGCGCAAGGGTCTGCCGGTGATGTCAAGATTGTGCCGCAGGTTATGCAGACGGCTTTCGAGCTTGTCCCAGCGCGCCACCAGCTCGGTGTTGAAAGGCAGGCACAGGTTGTCGGTGTCCGTCAGCGAAGCCGGTGCATCGCCTTCGACCGACAGGTTGATGTCGACGGTGGGGTGGGTTTGCTCAAGTCTTTTCAGCGCTTGAGAACCCTGCGTTGCCAACGTGGCAAGGGTGATTTGCGCCCAGGGTTCAGCGGTGGTGACCCTGGGGCGTGGGCCAAGGAAATGGTGGGCTCGGGTGTACCAGAGCTTGGCTTGGGTCAGGCTGTCCGGGGTGAGCTGGCGATACTCCGCATCGCCGCGATTGATCAGGATGTCCAGGTAAAACAGGTAGATCGCCTTGCGAAAATACACGGGGGCGCGTGTCGCCAGTTCATGGGGATCGTGGCTGGTGTGACCAGGCAGGCGTTCTTCACGGGCGAGTTCGCGCAATCCCCAAAAGGCGGGCCGGTCGTTGGCGGCATCGGCTGCTCGCCCCGGGTCGAACAGGTAGCTGATCCAGGCCTGCGCTTCGACATACTGCTGCTCCTGATTCAGGCGATGGGCGATCAGCCAGGGCACGTACAGGAACAGCTCCCAGAAGTACTTGCCGTTGGCTCCCCGGAAGTCAATGCCTTGCGCTTTACCCTCGGGGGTGAGTGGAGGTTCTTGCCAGGTTTCTGGCGTTAACGAGAACAGGTGTTCAAGGCTGACATTTGCCGCCTGCACCAGCTTTGCGGCAAAGCAGGTATTCATGCGCAGGGTGGCGGGCAGGCCGGCAGGCAGGCTTGCCCCGCTATTGGAGAAGTCGATGAATTCAGCGGTGCCGATTCTGTCCGACTCAAGCCTTCTGATCGTCGGCGCCAGTTGCGGGTTGAGCATGGGCTCAGAAGCCGATGTTGTCAGTTTCAGGACCGCCGTATTCAACGCATAGCCGAGGATTTTCGTGCCGTCTTTCTCGGGCTCAAGGGTGACCACGCCATGGATCAGGGTGAGGCCGGAGGTCATCTGCTCCTGTGTCACCGGAATGCGCGTCGTGACCCGATGCCCGGCCGGTAATTCGGCACTCGATCCGGTGAGGCTTTCGTGGGCCGTGTCCTGGAAGTTGATGATGCGATGAGAGTTGGCGTTGATGGTCTCGGTAAAGGGGTAGTCTTTGAAGTTCGCACTCATGATGACGTGTTTAAAGGCGCGCAAGTGGGGCGTGGTCACTTTTGCCTTTTTGGTCAGCAACACATTCTGTGAATGCAGCTTGTTGATTTTATTCTCGGGCTCGGGAAAAGCGCCGTAACGGTTAAGGGTGAAATCGAAGAGTTTGTTTGTGTATAAATTGACGAAGGCGTCTTTTTCGATGAAATGACCTTCCAACAATAGGGTGTCTGGCTCTGTTGCGGTTGTTATATGAGTAAACAATGCGCCGTCAGCATGATGTACAGCATTGGGGAACTCTTCCTGCGTGATCGAATTTCTAAAATACAGTGCGTAAAAGTTGGTTTTCAACGCTGTCGATACACCGGTAATTTTTGACCCCTTGCTCAGTTTAAGCTGAGTCGTTGTCGGGTCATCCAGCGCATCATGGGTGATCAGCGTAATGGTCGCACCCTGCAGTTTGTTTATTGTGACGGTGTACGGCTGCTGGAAGCGGTCACTGAGTGTCGAAGAGAACACGAGTTCATGGGTGTTTGAATCAAAAAAAACCTGAGTGCGGTCGGTGTCCTTTATTTTTGTCTGGTTGTTTTCATGGTTCCAATGCGCCTTGTCCTGGAAAATCTTCTGCGATGCTATGGAAATAGTGTAGTCGGGCGTGGGCGTTATTTTGAACTGCAAGTTGCCCTGGTTCTTGTGCGCAAAGAGCGCGAGAAAGTGCCGCGCGCTGTCAGGCAGCAATTCGCTGTAATACCCGTTGGGACTGTGCGTCTGGCCCTTGAGTATGGCCTGCACTTTGGTCTTCTGGGACGGATCGAAGGGTTCCAGCAGCCGGTTTATTTCTTCGTCCACGTCTGAGTCGGGCAGCACGCTGTAGCGCTCGGGGCTACCGCCATCGGCGACGGTGGTGATGTTGAAAGACTGGTCGATATGCACGGCCTGGAAGAATTTGCCGATGAAATTATCCTGCTGTTTGGGATCTTTGCGGCTGGTGGCGAGGACACTTAAAAAAAGCGCAGGGGTGCTGTTGTCATCAACGATCGCCACCGTTTGCGTAATGCTTTTGAGGAGCTCGGAGGTCGAGGCGTTGACGTCTTCGGTCGCGCAGTATTTCTCAATGCACGCTTGGGGTGCGCTCCAACTGCCATCGTGTTTTTCATACGAAAAGTTGAGCCGGAATTGGACGTAGTGGGTATTGATCCAGTCGGCCAGGAGTTCCTTTTTCTCTGAATCCCATCGCGCCGGCTTGAACGAACTGCTTGGGGTGGGTTTGATGCACTCGGCCCAGATGAAAAATAGTCGGCTATTGAAATACACCGGTCGGATGCTTTGCTCGGCGGTAGCGTCGGAGACCGACAGGTTGATTTTTTTCCAGTCCGACCAGGCGTCCTGCAACAGCACCGCGCCGGCGCGCCTGGACAGGTCCAGGGAGCGCCAGTAATAGGTGTTCCCGGAGCTCGATTTGCCGATGAAGTAATAAGTGCCGCGATGCAGGTTGCTCAAGTCTGCGTCGATATAGCCGTTGATCGTGCGTATGTTGGCGGTTTCCTCGAACCGGGCCAGGTAACTCTGAACCGCCGTGACGACGGCGTCGGCTTGAATTCGGTATTGGCTGAGATCGTTTTCCAACTGTTGAAAACTGTCGGTCTTGTCACGCCGTAACGTCGGGTCCAGATAGTTGGCCGGGTGGTAGCGCAATTGCTGGCTGGCATTCCAGAGCGGGTAGCTGTGCAATTGTTCGCGCCAGACCTTGCTCTGTTGCGCGGTCATGCCCTGATGTTCATAGCCCGGCTCAAGGCCCAGTTGAATACGGGTGATGTATTGCTGCAGGCTGGAAACGGCACAGGCGACCGGGCTGGTCGGCACGGCCTGGCTGACTTGCACGTCGAGTAACCAATACGCGTAAAGGTCATCGGCCGTGCTGAGTCTGGCTTTGAGGGCGCGAGGTACCTTATGGGTGAGGTAGTACGCGAGCATGGCGTCGCGCAGGCTTTCATTAAGCTGGTGGTCAAGCGAATGCGACATGATCAGTCCTTGAGCAGGTCAAAAGGGGACAGGGTGTCAATGGCAGAGGCATGCGCACTGGTCAGCGCCTCGCCGACGGCCTTCCATTGAGCGAACGTCGAGTCGGTTTTAAGTTGGCTGGCGGCAATCAGCTGCGTGGCGGACAGTCCGGTGGCGCTGCTGGCGTGGCGGCAGCGCAGCAGCCAGTCCAGGCGATCCATTGAGGTAATGCGGGGCGGGCTCAGCTGGCCGCTGAAAACGCCTATTTCGCTGGCACTCCAGCCACAGAGTCGGGCCAGATGCTCGTTGGTTTCGTCACTGGTGTTTTGTGCCGCGCTACTGGGCGGTGTATTGGCCAGCCTGAAGTAATCGAGAATCTGTCCTTCGGTCAGGCCGAAGCGGTCGATGCAATGGTTGAACTGCTGCATGAGGTAGAGGGTGTGCGGCGTCAGTTCCAGTAACGAGGACGGTTGATGATCGCTGTCCAGCCAGTGCGGGTTTACCAGAAATTGATCAAGCGCCTGGCGGCTGATCGGCCATTGCAGAACATCGACGGCGTGAGGGAGCAGCAAGATCAGATAGCCGAGGGTTTGCAGCGGTGGGGCACCGGGCGCGTACAAACGCAGGAAATGCCCATGATGGTCATATTTTTGATGCCCGTTGGCGTTGCCAGGCAGCTGGGGGACGGCGTGGATGATGTCTTTGAGGCGCCCGTACAGCGCCCAGAGCTCATCACGTAGCGTGCCCACCAGGGTAAGAAGCATGGGTTTGGTTTGTTCGATGATGAGGACTCTGCGTGTGGGGGCCGTGCTGATTACAACGCCAGCCAGCACTTGATCGAGCGCCACCTCGATGGTCGTGTTCGAGCGCATCCGTTGCAGTACCTGATGGATCAGGGATCGCCAGTCAACGGCGGGCAGGCGAGGTGTTTCGTCAGAGGGTTGTCGAGGCAGTTCAAGCAGATTCAACTTTGTTGAGACGGACGCCTGATCATAGGCCGTGAACTCTTTCAACAGCAGGTTGATGGCGGGGTCCAGGACCTGCTGGTCAAGCAGTAGCTGATGCCTGAACAGTGACAGGCTGTTGCCGTTTTCCTTGAGCCAGCGGCTGGCCCACTCCAGGTGCATGAGCACATCGAGAAAGTCGGTAGCGCCTATGGCATTGCGACGCAGCGTCGGGTTGCGCAGTTGCGTGAGGACGTTGGCTTTGCCGAGCAACTGCGCCAGTTGCTGGCATTCCATGACCGACAAGCCGAACAGGCGGGCGATTCGCGCTTGTCGATACAGTGCGCTGACGGTCTCGATCGTACGCGTTGCAGGCCCATCGGCGATCAGCAGTTGCAGCGAATCCTGGGTGTCTTGCAGGCCCAGTCCGGCGCAGAGTTGTTGTGCAGTGGTGGCGTCGAACGCCTTGCCGTCCAGGTACAGGGGCGGCAAGGCGGAACCTGCGCGGTTGAACACCTGATCGAACAATGACACGCGCTCACCCGAGGCGTGAACCGGCAACTGATGGAGCCAGGCGGCAAACTCTTCGGCTTGCAAGTTGTAGCGCTTGCTCAGATGGCAAAACACCCCCAGCGCCCGAAGGGTGTTATGGGTGATCAGCAGCGCGCGGTTGTCGGCGTTTTCGCAGCGCATGGCGCTGACCAGCAAGGTGTCCAATTGTGCGAACGGCAGGCCGAGCCAGCGCTGCAGCCGGATCATCCGTTGCAGCCTGTCGAAGCGTTCCAGGCTCACGTTGACCAGCTTGGCGGGGGCCTTGTTGTCCAGGTTGATCGCGGGTGTGGGGGCCGTCGCGCCATTGATGTAACAGGCACCGTAAGTGAGCCCGGTGTCCTGCTTGCAGTAAGGCGATTTGCGCGGTGTTTGTGTCTGTTGTGCCAGCAGCGCTTGGAGTTGTTCGGCGTCCAGTTGCGTAGGGTGCAGGAAGTCAGTGACGTTTTCCGGGCCCTGTGCCGCCGTCCAGTTGAAGTACCTCAGATAGAACGTCGGCGCATCCTGCGCCGAGGCCAAGTCACTTTTGAGCATCGCCTGTTGTTCAGGGCTCAGCCCCGATAACAGACATTGAACCTCGTGATTGTGGGTAACGACTTGCCCGTAAGTGCTGGTTTCTGCGGCCAGGGGCACCTGGCGACTGATGCGATAGTTCAACTCACCCAACATGGGTCTGTCGCCCGACAAGCCCAGCCGGCATTGCTGGTGGTGAAAATGATACGGCAGTGAAAAGGGGTACCAGGTTTTGCTCAGTCGTGTGTAGGTGGCGTTGTCGTTGGCACCGGCGATATTGCGCAGCAAGGTGTGATTGATGATCGACAGCATGGGCACCTGGCCCGCGACGCTGTGTGGGTCGATCAACAGATCCTGCAGGTCCGCGCGGCGCTCGGCCAGCTTGACCGCGTCCGCCCCCTTGGCATTCTGTTCCAGTTGCAGGGCGAACAGATAAAGCGCGCGCAGGTAGGCGGCCGGCGAATCGATGGCGGCAATGGACGAACTGGCGCAGAACTGTTCGCGGTTTTCCTTGAACAACGCCTGGTAGGTGGCACCGTCTTGAGCGGCGACATCGCGTTTATCGCGCCGGGAAGGGCGGTCCGACGAGACTTGCTGTTCGCGAAACACGCTTTCCAGTTGCGCAGCAGCGCTGCGAGCCTTGAGGTACACCGCGTGGGCATCGTCGTCGTTGCAGGTGGCCAGTTGCTCTGCAAAGGCCTTTTCGCCGAGTCGCACAATGTCGAATACCGAGTGAATGGCGAGGCGCTGCAGCGCGCTGTTGAAATCGTCCCGACCGGGGGCGGGAGGGCGTGAGTGATCAATCAATTGAGCGAGCAAGGAGCTGCTGTCGGCTTGCATATTCGTACGTTCCTTCACGCCCGCCGATGGGTCCGGCGGGCAATGAAAAACGCTATCACGCAGATTGACGGGGCCAGGTATAGGTATTTACAGGCATCGCCGGCACCCATACGCCGATACCACCTTTATCCACCGCATCAAGCCCAGGCTTTGCCGACCTTTGTGCCATTGAGGTCATGTGATCATGTCTGCTTCGCTTCATCGAAATACGCCCTCGCTCGCGGCATTCGACCCCCGTGGGTTGACCGTGCGCAACTTCGCTTACCTGCGCGCAACCCCCCAGGCGGCGCCAACGGCCCGTGTCATGCGCCAGGTGTTTGGGGCCAGCGGTCTGCTGCTGCAGCAGTGGGACGCGCGCCTGCATGCGCTTAAATTGAGCGAGCCCGCCACCGAGGCCAACCAGGTGTCGGTGTACAGCCTGTCCGGTGCGCTGGTGCGCCGCAACGATGTGGACGCCGGTATGCGGCTGTTGCTGGCAGCGCCATCCGGGCAACTGTTGCATGCCTGGGATGGGCGGGGGGCCTACCAGCGCCACGACTACGACGCCTTGCAGCGTCCGGTGGCAGTGTTCGAACAAGCGGCAAACGAAGCGCGGCCCCGCTGTGTCGAAAGCCTGGCGTATGCCCCGCCAACCCCCGAGCACCGCGCGCTCAACCGCAGCGGCCAACTGGTACGGCATGCCGACCCGGCGGGCACGCAGGTGTACGACGCGTACGGGATTACCGGGCAAGTGCTGCGGCAAACGCGGCGGTTTCGCGACGCGCCCGGTGAGGTCGACTGGCCGCTTGCCCAGACCGAGCAGAACCAGCAGCTGGAAAGCGCGGGTTACACCACGCGCTGGACGTTTGATGCCCTTGGCAGCACCTTGGAACAGGTCGACGCCAAGGGAAACGGCCGGCACTTTGCCTATGGTCTGGACGGACAGGCCACACATATTCACCTCACTTTGAAAAGTGGCGTGCGCAAGACCGTCATCGAACGCTACGACTACAATGCCGCCGGTCAGGTGGAGACGGCCCTGTTGGGCAATGGCGTGAGCAGCCTGGCCACCTATCGGCCCGAGGACGGCCGTATGCGCCGGTTGATGGCGTACCGCAAAAACGCACCGGCGGCCGCCTTGCAGGACCTGAGCTACGCCTATGATCCCGTGGGCAATGTTTCAAACCTGCTCGATCAGGCGCAACCGACCCAATGGAGCCACAACACGCAAGTGCAGGCTGCCTGCCGCTATGAATACGACTCGCTGTACCAACTGACCCAGGCGACGGGGCGGGAAAGTGCCGGCGCCACGATTGGCCCGGCGCTGCCCGCGCGTATTTCGTTCGGTTCGACCGATGCCGCTTTATGGCGCAACTACACCCAGCACTATGCCTATGACGAGGGGGGCAACCTGACCCGGCTGCGCCATGTGCCGTCCAGTGGTGTCGGCTACACCCGCGTCATGCAGGTGGCGACGGGCAGTAACCGTGCGTTGTCGAGCGAGCTTGCGCCAACCGAAGGGGCGCAAGGCTTTGACGCCAATGGCAATCAGAAACAGCTGGGGCGCGGCCAGCCCATGGTGTGGAACGTGCGTAATCAGCTGGCCAGGGTCACCTCCATTGAGCGTGACGGGGAGGATGCCGACGAAGAGACCTATGTGTATGCCGGTGACGGTCAGCGTGCGCTCAAACTCACTCATCAGCAGGTCGCCGGTAGCCGGCAAACGGCGCGGGTGTATTACCTGCCAGGCCTGGAACTGCGCCACCGGCCGATGCGTCGGCTGAATATCGTGCGCCTTGAGGTGGCGCGTTGCACGGTTGAGGTCCTGCAATGGGAGCTGGGACCCGATGACGGCGCTGCGCAGGAGACCCTGCGTTATTGCCTGAAGGATCAGCAATCGAGTCATGGACTGGAGCTGGGCGAAGAGGCCGAGTTATTGAGCCAGGAGAGCTATTTTCCGTACGGGGGCACCGCGTGGTGGGCGTCGCGCAACGCGGTGCAGGGTCGCGACAAAACCCGCCGATATTCTGGCAAGGAGCGTGACGTCAGCGGTTTGTATTACTACGGCTTTCGCTATTACGCCCCGTGGTTGCAGCGCTGGATAAGCCCGGACCCCGCAGGCGGCGGGGCGCAGTTGAATGCTTATCTGATGGCGTCCAACAACCCGCTCACGTTCGTCGACTCAATGGGGTTGCAGCCTGCCGCCGTGGAAAATACTCAAATACAGGGTGGCGTCGTCATCCTGCTGCTGCTGGTCTTGCTGGGCCTGGGAGCGGGGGCACTGCTGGGCAATGCGCGGCTGGGGGCGGCCGTGGGCGCTCTGGTGGGAGGCGTATTGTTTGGTGCCAGCCGCCTCAGTGCCTATCGATATATGCAACCCCAGGCGGTGGCCAGGGCCGCGGAAGGAATCGAAGCACAGTTCGCCAGGAATATCTCGGAATTGGCGATCAATTTGGCGCAGCAGGCGCAACTGAGCCACGAAGAAACGGAGCGGATGGTGAATTTCGCCTATGGGCGCCGTCCTGCTGAAGGCGGCATGTCGCTTTATGTTTATACAACTCAGGGGTCCAGCTACGGCTATGCGGGGCCGGTGGACCAACCGGGGGAAGTCGAAAGCGTGCTCGCGGGGCAGCGTAACCCGATACCAGAGCTCAGACGCATGGGCTACGGCGCGATTTTGCTGCGAAGTCCGAGCCGTGATCCGGCGGGCGCGAGCGGCCAGCAGGCAGGGGCGAGCGTGTTCGAGGTGGGGGAGACAACACCGGTTGTCGGCACAAGCCGCGCACGCCGTGCTCGGCAAGCCCAGGCGCAGATGCCGTTGGTGGCGTCGGCGGCGGCGAGAGCGGCTGCCCCGCAGGTGGAGTTAGATACCACAGCGCTTGCAGACACCCAACTCTCGGGCCGGGAACGCCGCAGCATTGCCCTTACCCTCAGCCACTTGCGTCAAGGGCGTTTCGGCGCGGTTCATTGGCATGTTCATCGCGACCAACTGTGGTCCGCTGATTTGCACGGCTACGCTGCTGCGCGTGGACGCGGTGCCTATCGCTTGATGTTCAGCCATCTCGGCGGCCAGCGGTACCGAGTGGAGGGCGTACGCAACCCGCACCGCTGAGACCTGTCAGCGGCTGCGTGTCGATGCGGTGGCGGCGTGGTTTTGCTAGAATGCCCGCCGCGTCGCCTGGTCGGCGTCATTTTGCATCCGGTTCACCCCTTACGAGGGTAGCCACCTGGAGAGATTAACCATGACTCAACCTATCGTCGTGGCGGCACTGTACAAGTTCGTCACCCTTGAAGATTACGTCGCCCTGCGCGAGCCACTGTTGCAGGCGATGGTCGACAACGGCATCAAAGGCACCCTGCTGATCGCCGAAGAAGGCATCAATGGCACCGTTTCCGGCAGCCGCGAAGGCATCGACGGCCTGATGGCGTGGCTCAAGCAAGACCCGCGCATGGTCGACATTGACCACAAGGAGTCCTACTGCGACGACCAGCCGTTCTATCGCACCAAGGTCAAGCTCAAGAAAGAGATCGTGACCCTGGGCGTGGAAGGCGTGGACCCGAACAAAAAGGTCGGCACCTACGTCGACCCCAAGGATTGGAACGCGCTGATCAGTGACCCCGAAGTGCTGCTGATCGACACCCGCAACGACTACGAAGTGTCGATCGGCACCTTTGAAGGCGCGATCGACCCGAAGACCACCAGTTTTCGCGAATTCCCCGATTACATCAAAGCCAACTTCGACCCGGCCAAACACAAGAAGGTCGCCATGTTCTGCACCGGCGGCATTCGTTGCGAGAAAGCCTCGAGCTATATGCTCAGCGAAGGCTTCGGCGAGGTCTATCATCTCAAAGGCGGTATCCTTAAATACCTCGAAGAGGTGCCGCAGGAGGAGACCAAGTGGCGGGGCGACTGCTTCGTGTTCGACAATCGCGTCACCGTGCGCCACGATTTGAGCGAAGGCGACTACGATCAATGCCATGCCTGCCGCACACCGGTCAGCGTAGAAGACCGCGCGTCCGAGCACTACGTGGCCGGCATCAGTTGTCCGCATTGCTGGGATAAGCTGCCGGAGAAAACCCGTCGCAGCGCCATCGACCGGCAGAAGCAGATCGAACTGGCGAAGGCCCGTAACATGCCGCACCCGATTGGTTTCAACTACAAGCAAACCCCTTCCGAGGCTTGAACCATGTCCGCGCGCCTGCTCTATGTAATGGACCCGATGTGTTCCTGGTGCTGGGGCTTTGCCCCGGTGGCACAGGCGCTGGTTGAGCAGGCCCGGGCGGCCGGCGTGGAGTTGCACCTGGTGGTGGGCGGCTTGCGCACCGGCAGTGGCGCGGCACTGGAACCGACTACGCGGCGCTATATCCTTGAGCACTGGCAGGCGGTGACCGACGCCACCGGCCAGCCGTTCAAGCGCGAGGGTGCGTTGCCCGAGGGGTTTGTCTATGACACCGAGCCTGCGTGCCGCGCCCTTGTCACTGCGCGCAGCCTGGCGCCGGATTGCGCCTGGACGCTGCTGGGGCTGATCCAGCATGCATTTTATGTAGAAGGCCGCGACGTCACCTCCGCCCACGTGCTGGTGGAACTGGCCGAACAGGCCGGTATTCCGCGTATCGAGTTTGCCGGCGAGTTCGACCGTGCCGAGCAGCACGCGGCCACGGCAGCGGATTTCACCTGGGTGCAGGATTTGGGCATTGCCGGTTTCCCAACCTTGCTGGCCGAGCGCAACGGCCAATTGGCGCTGCTCACCAATGGCTACCAGCCGCTGGACGAGCTGTCACCGTTGCTCGCCCGATGGCTGGAGCGCGCTACCTGTGCGGGATGAGTCAACCATCAGCGACCGCCTGACCTGGGCGGAAATCCGCCGCCTGGCCCTGCGTCACCGCAAATCCCTGTGGATCGCCAACAGCGTCGCCGTGCTGGCGACCTTGTGCAGCGTACCTATCCCGTTGCTGTTGCCGCTGCTGGTCGACGAAGTGCTGCTGGGCCATGGCGACGCCGCACTCAAGGTGATGAACCACGCGTTGCCCCTGGGCTGGCAGAAAGCCGCCGGTTATATCGGCCTGATGCTCTTGATGACCCTGGCCCTGCGCTGCGGCGCACTGGTGTTCAACGTGGTGCAGGCGCGGCTGTTTGCGCGGCTGGCCAAGGACATTGTCTACCGCATCCGCGTGCGCCTGATCGAGCGGCTCAAGCGCATCTCCCTGGGCGAATATGAAAGCCTGGGCAGCGGCACGGTAACCACCCACCTGGTCACCGACCTGGACACCCTGGACAAATTCGTCGGCGAAACCCTCAGCCGCTTCCTGGTGGCGATGCTCACCCTGGTCGGCACGTCGGCGATTCTGGTGTGGATGCACTGGCAACTGGCGCTGCTGATCCTGCTGTTCAACCCGTTGGTGATCTACGCCACGGTGCAGTTGGGCAAGCGCGTCAAACACCTGAAAAAACTCGAAAACGACAGCACCTCGCGGTTCACCCAGGCGCTCACCGAAACCCTGGACGCCATCCAGGAAGTGCGCGCCGGCAACCGCCAGGGCTTTTTCCTCGGGCGTCTGGGCCAGCGGGCCCGGGAAGTGCGGGACTACGCCATTCACTCGCAATGGAAAACCGACGCGTCCAGCCGCGCCAGTGGTTTGCTGTTCCAGTTCGGTATCGACATCTTCCGTGCCGCCGCCATGTTGACCGTGCTGTTTTCCGACCTGTCCATCGGCCAGATGCTCGCGGTGTTCAGTTACCTGTGGTTCATGATCGGCCCGGTGGAGCAGTTGCTCAACCTGCAATACGCCTACTACGCGGCAGGCGGCGCGTTGACGCGCATCAACGAGCTGCTGGCCCGCGCCGACGAGCCGCAATACGCCGGAGGTGCGGACCCCTTCAGCGGGCGTGCGACCGTCGGTATCGAAGTGCGCGGCCTGGACTTCGGCTACGGTGACGACCTGGTGCTCGACCAATTGAACCTGGCCATCGCACCGGGGGAGAAAGTCGCGATTGTCGGCGCCAGCGGCGGCGGCAAAAGTACCCTGGTGCAACTGTTGCTGGGCCTCTATACACCGCAGGCCGGCAGCATTCGTTTTGGCGGCGCGAGTCAGCAGGAAATCGGCCTGGCGACCATCCGTGAAAACGTCGCGGTGGTACTGCAGCACCCGGCGCTGTTCAACGATAGCGTGCGCGCCAACCTGACGATGGGCCGCGAGCGCACGGACCAGGCCTGCTGGCAGGCACTGGAAATCGCCCAGCTGGATGCTACCGTCAAGGCATTGCCGTTGGGCCTGGACAGCGTAGTGGGGCGTTCCGGCGTGCGTTTTTCCGGTGGTCAACGGCAACGCCTGGCCATTGCGCGCATGGTCCTGGCCGAGCCCAAGGTGGTGATTCTGGATGAAGCCACCTCGGCGCTGGACGCGGCCACCGAATACAACCTGCACCAGGCGCTGGCGCGGTTTCTCAGTGGGCGTACTACACTGATCATCGCCCACCGGCTCTCGGCAGTGAAACAGGCTGACCGTGTATTGGTGTTCGATGGCGGGCATATCGCCGAGGATGGCGACCATCAGCAGTTGATTGCCGATGGCGGGTTGTACGCCAAATTGTATGGACACCTGCAACAAGTGCGTTGATTTAGCTTAGGCTGTGCTATCGGGAGCGGATTTTCGCGTGCGTATTGAGCTGTGCATGTGCAAGGGACTTCATGAAGCAAAAGCGGACTCTCGGAACGCCACGGCTGCTGGGCATTGTCTGGCCCTTTATTGCCGTTGTGCTGTTCCAGGCATTGTTAGGCTGCGTCAGTCTCTACGTGCTCTCGGCGGTGCGTGGCTATGTGGCAGGTGAAAGTCTGTGGTCCAAGGGCCAGAAAGACGCCATCTACTACCTGACCCTCTACGCCGATAATCGCGAAGCCGCCACCTACCTCAAGTATCAGCAAGCCATTGCCGTGCCCCAGGGCGGGCACGAATTGCGCATCGCCCTGGACAGTTCTACGCCTGATATTCCGGCTGCGCGCCTGGGTATCATCAAGGGCGGCAACCACCCGGACGACGTCTCCAGCCTGATCTGGCTGTACCTCAACTTTCGTCATTTCAGCTACCTGAAAAAAGCCATCGAACTCTGGACGGTGGGCGACGGCTACCTGTTGCAACTGGACGACCTTGCTCGCCAAATGCATGACGCCATTGCTGCTGACCGGGTCGATGCCGACGATGTGCGGCTGTGGAAGGCGCGTATCACGGCGATCAACGAAGGTGTGACACCGGCGGCCAAGGCGTTCAGCGATGCCTTGGGCGAAGGTTCGCGGATGATCCTGCGCCTGCTGTTGATCACTAACCTGGCCACGGCCCTGGGCCTGATCGTCCTGGCGCTGCTGCGCACGTACAAGTTGCTGGCCCAGCGCCACGCGTTTGCCGACGCCCTGCAGGCGGAGAAAGAGCGGGCGCAGATCACCCTGGAGTCGATTGGTGACGGGGTCATCACCACCGACGTGGACGGTGCGATTGCCTATATGAACCCCGCCGCCGAAGCGCTGACCCACTGGAATTCGGCCCAGGCCCAGGGCCTGCCGCTGGCGGCGTTGTTCAAATTGCTGGATGAGAACGCCGAGCCGGACGGCTTCACCCTGATCGAGCACATCATCAAAGGCGAACTCAGTGGCGGCAGTGACCATTCCAAGCTGATCCAGCGCCTGGACGGCAGCACCGTTTCGGTGACCCTGGTGGGCGCGCCGATTCGCAGCGCAGGCAAGGTCAGTGGCGCGGTGCTGGTGCTGCATGACATGACCCAGGAGCGCCAGTACATCGCTAATCTTTCCTGGCAGGCGACCCACGATGCCTTGACCGGCCTGGCCAACCGGCGTGAATTCGAATACCGCCTGGAGCAAGTGCTGCAGCAGGTGTCACGCCAGCCAAACGGCCGGCATGCCTTGATGTTCCTCGACCTGGACCAGTTCAAGCTGGTCAATGACACCTGCGGCCACGCTGCGGGCGACGAGTTGCTGCGGCACATTTGCGCGCTGCTGCAATCGGACTTGCGCGAAGGCGATACCCTGGCGCGCCTGGGCGGCGATGAATTTGGCATCCTCCTGGAAAACTGCCCGGCAGCGGTAGCCGAAAAGATCGCCGAGAGCCTGCGCCACACCGTGCAAAGCCTGCACTTTGTGTGGAAGGGCCGGCCGTTCATGACCACCGTCAGCATCGGCCTGGTGCATATCTCGCAAACGCCCACCACCCTGGAAACGTCGCTGCGCGCCGCCGATATGGCGTGCTACATGGCCAAGGAGAAGGGGCGTAATCGGGTGCAGGTGTATCACGCCGATGACTCGGAGCTGTCCATACGCTTTGGCGAGATGGCGTGGGTGCAACGCCTGCACATGGCCCTTGAGGAGGACCGCTTTTGCCTTTACTCCCAGGAGATTTCACCTCTGGGCCATACCGAAGCGGGCACCGGTCACATCGAAATACTCTTGCGCCTGCACGACGAAGCGGGCCGAACCATTCTGCCCGACAGTTTTATTCCGGCGGCCGAACGTTATGGCTTGATGACGTCCCTGGACCGCTGGGTGGTGGAGAACGTATTCAAGATCATCGCCCGTTGCATGCATGAGCATCCGGGCCGACCCATGGCCATGTGTGCGATTAATCTGTCAGGTATAACCATTGGCGATGATGATTTTCTCGGGTTTTTGCGTGAGAAATTCGACACTTACAGCATTCCCCCGGAAATGATTTGTTTTGAAATAACTGAGACCAGCGCTATCGCCAATTTAGGCAGCGCAATTCGTTTTATTAATGAACTCAAGGCGTTAGGTTGCCACTTTTCCCTTGATGATTTTTGCGCCGGAATGTCCTCATTCGCCTATCTCAAACATTTACCTGTAGACTTCTTGAAGATCGATGGAAGTTTCGTAAAGGATATGCTGGACGACCCGATTAACCGCGCCATGGTCGAAGTGATCAATCACATCGGCCATGTCATGGGTAAACGCACAATTGCCGAGTTTGTTGAAACGTCGCAGATAGAACAGGCGTTACTTGAGATAGGTGTGGACTACGCTCAAGGCTATCTGATCGAACGCCCGCAATTGTTTACCTGTGACCGCCTGCAATGCCGACCCGTGCGGCCGCAGCCTCTGTTATTCAAGGCGCCCGGCACCTTCCGCTGAAACTTGCCGGTCTGTACATCACACTTAAAAAGGAGCCCTACAGTGATCGACACATTCAACAGAACCGGCCCGCTTATGGAAGCCTCAAGTTACCCCGCCTGGGCCCAGCAATTGATCCAGGACTGTAGCGAGAGCAAGCGTCGAGTTGTCGAACACGAACTGTACCACCGCATGCGTGATAACACGCTCAGCGCCAGGACCATGCGCCACTACCTGATCGGCGGCTGGCCTGTGGTGGAGCAGTTTGCCTTGTACATGGCACAGAACCTCACCAAGACCAAATTCGCCCGTCATCCTGGCGAAGACATGGCGCGACGCTGGCTGATGCGCAATATTCGCGTGGAATTGAACCATGCTGATTATTGGGTGAATTGGGCGCGTGCCCATGGCGTCAGTCTTGAAGACCTGCAGGCCCAGGACGTGCCACCGGAGTTGCACGCACTGAGCCATTGGTGCTGGCACACCAGCTCGGCTGACTCGTTGATCGTCGCGATTGCCGCCACCAACTACGCCATCGAGGGCGCGACGGGGGAGTGGTCCGCCGTGGTCTGTTCCACCGGCGTGTATGCCGCTGCCTTCCCCGAGGAAGAGCGCAAGCGTGCGATGAAGTGGCTGAAGATGCACGCCCAGTACGATGACGCGCACCCTTGGGAAGCCCTGGAAATCATCTGCACCCTCGCTGGCACGAACCCGAGCAAAGCCCTACAGGTGGAGTTGCGACAGGCCGTGTGCAAGAGCTACGACTACATGTATCTGTTCCTGGAAAGTTGCATGCACTTGGAGCAAGAGAAGGAAAAGGCGCCGGCGCTCGTGCGTGAGCGCCATGCCCGAGTTGCCAGCGAGGCGTGATGCACAGGCAATGGCGGGGTATTACCCCGCCATTGCCAGACGATTACGGCCTGCGCGCTTGGCCACGTACAAGGCATTGTCGGCTCGGCGCAGCAGGCTTTCAGCCGACTCAGCCGCCAGTAACGTCGAGCAGCCGAGGCTTACCGTCAATTCGATTCGCGTCCCTTCTACCCAGTAGTCCTGGGCCTGCGCCGCCTGGCGCAGGCGTTCGCCGACCATCCGCGCCGCATCACGGCCGGTGTTGGACAGCAGGATCAGAAATTCTTCCCCGCCAAACCGAAACACCATGTCCACGTTGCGCAGCTGGCCCTTGATCGCCGCAGCCACGGCGCGCAATACGCTGTCGCCGGCGGTATGACCATGGGTGTCATTGATGCGCTTGAAGTGGTCGATGTCCAGCATCAACAGAGACAGCGGGTGCATGTGCCGCCGCGCCATGTCGATTTCCCGTTGCAGCGTCTGGTCCATGGCAATGCGGTTGCCGGTTTCGGTCAACGGATCGCGCAAGGCGCTGCGGGTGGCGGCGCGGTAGAGCAGGGCATTGCGCATCGGATACAGCAGGGCCGCCAACAGGGATTCGAGTTGGCCCAGTTCCTCTTCCATAAAGCGCTGGTTGCGGCGGAACACCAACTCGCCCAGGTGCTCGCCATCATGGCTCAAGGTGTAGCTCATCGAATGATGGCCGCGTTGGCCGAACTCCAGGCGCAGGTCAGTGGTGACGTGGCGGTATTGCAAGGCATCCAGCGGCACCAGGCGCTGGATTTCGCGAAAGAACAGGCCAAGGATGCGTTCCGGCTCGAGGCTGGTTTGCAATTGCTGGTTAAGTTGCTGGCGGAGCTGGCCAAGGGTGGCGGGGCGAGCTGAACGCAGGGATGGCTGACCAAATCCCAGGCGTTGCAATTTGGCACTGTCAAAGTCAATTGCGTTGGTCTGGGTGGGTGTTTTCATGGGTGCGCGGCCTCTAAGCACATGACTGTCTTACAGGCGGATGAGAGTGGCAAGTGCCAGGCGTCTTACTGGTCCTTCAGTTCCGTAAAACATTGGGGATCAGTCTAAACCGCTTTACGCCGGGTTATAAGCCCGGGGCACTGCCACACGTCTTGTCATCGCTTGACCTGCTTGAGAGGCGTTAGAGCGAGATTCATGCCAAATCGTTTTATTTATTAAATAGCCATAGGAATCAATTGACTGCCCAGGCTCGAAAAACAATCGACAGCGCGTGGCGTCATTTATCTGGCTGGACAGTCGCAGGATTACCGGGCTACCAGCGTGGAACTGTCAATTTGTTCGATCGACGTGACACCGGTCAGCGTCATCGCCACGCGCATTTCCCTGGCGAAGATATCCAGCAGGTTTTCCACACCGCTCTGCCCGTCGGCGGCCAACGCGTACACGCTGGCGCGCCCGAGCAGGCAGGCCTTGGCCCCCAGGGCGAGCATGCGTACCACGTCTAGCCCGGAACGAATGCCGGAATCCACCAGCACGGTGAGGTCATCGCCGACGGCCTCGGCAATCGGTGGCAACGCTTTGGCGGTAGACAACACGCCATCCAGCTGGCGGCCGCCATGGTTGGAGACCACGATGCCGTCGGCTCCGAAGCTCACGGCATCCTTGGCATCCTGTGGGTCGAGGATGCCCTTGATGATCATCGGCCCCTTCCAGAAGTCGCGAATCCACTCCAAATCTTTCCAACTGATCGAGGGATCGAAGTTGTTGGCCAGCCAGCCTATGTAGTCCTCCAGGTGCGTGGGTTTGCCCAGGTACCGGGAAATATTGCCCAGGTCATGGGGACGGCCCATCAACCCCACATCGAACGCCCATTGCGGCTTGGTCATGGCTTGCAGCATTCGCCGCTGCGCGGCATAGGGGCCGGACATGCCGGAGTGGGCATCGCGATAACGCGCGCCCGGGGTCGGCATATCGACGGTAAACACCAGTGTCGTCACCCCCGCGGCCTGCGCGCGCTCCAGCGCATTGCGCATGAAGCCGCGATCCTTGAGCACGTACAACTGGAACCATATCGACTGCGGGCTTTGCGATGCCACCTCTTCAATCGAGCACACCGACACCGTCGACAAACAGAAGGGCACGCCTTTGTTCGCCGCCGCCTTGGCCGCTTGCACTTCACCGCGCCGGGCATACATGCCCGTCAAACCGACCGGGCTGAGGATGACCGGCATGGCCTGCTCCTGGCCGAACAACGAGGTTTTCAGGCTCAGGTTGTCGACATTGCGCAAGATGCGCTGGCGCAGGCTTATCTCGGCCAGGTCCGAACTGTTGGCCCGCAGCGTATGCTCGGCGTAGGCGCCGCCATCGATATAGTCGAATAGAAAGCGCGGCAACTTGCGCTTGGCGGCAGCGCGGTAATCGGATGCGGACGAAATGATCATGTAGAGGGGCTCCACTCGGCGAAGCGCTCCACGATAAGCAAAATTCTGGCATGATAAAAACAACTTTTATCGCTGCAATCGAGTCGCAAAGGGAATACTGATGAATCTGCGAACCCTGCGGGCGTTTGTTGAAGTGGTACGCCAGGGCGGGTTTTCCCAGGCGGCTGACGTGGTGTCCCTGACCCAGTCCACGGTCAGCAAAGCGGTCAAGACGCTGGAGGAGGAACTGGGCACCCCGTTGCTTAATCGTCTCGGCCACCGGAACGAACTCACCGCCGCTGGCGAAATTGCCTACCGTCGGGCCTTGGTGATGCTGGCTGAACGCAACGACCTGATTGCCGAGATCAACGACCTGCGTGGCCTCAAGCGCGGCGTGCTGCGCATCGGCCTGCCGCCGGTGGGTTGCGGCGTACTGTTTGCTGCAATGTTTGCCACCTACCGCACGCGTTACCCCGACATCGACATCGAACTCACCGAGTACGGCAGCAAAAAACTGCGCGAATGCCTGGAGGCGGGGGAGGTCGACCTGGCGGCATTGCTGCTACCGGTGGATGAGTGTTTCGACTACCAGCCGGTGCGCAACGAACCGCTGATCGCCGTGCTGCCCATCCACCACCCGCTGGCGCGCCGCGAACGCATCGACTTCACCGACCTGGCGGACTCTGCGTTCATCCTGTTCGAAGCCGGTTTCGCCCTCAACGCGAAAATCCTCGCCGCCTGCGAACGCAAGGGCGTCGTGCCAAAGGTAACGGCCCGCAGTGGGCAGATCGACTTTATCGTCGACCTGGTCGCCGCCGGCCTGGGCGTGGCGTTCCTGCCGCGGATGCTGGCGCACAAACACCAGCACGCCGGCATTGCCCTGATCCCCCTGGACGAACCCCACACCGACTGGCACATCGCCCTGGCCTGGCGCGCCAGCGCCCACTTGCCACCGGCAGCCCGGGCGTGGCTGGAACTGGCCAGGGAGCAGGCGATTTCGACCGGTCAGCCTTTACAGTCGTGAAAAATCTTAGAGGAGGCTTGACTTCTTCTTTTTAATCAGTAACATACGGCGCATTCCGCGATAGCTCAGTTGGTAGAGCAAATGACTGTTAATCATTGGGTCCCTGGTTCGAGTCCAGGTCGTGGAGCCAGATAGAGAAAAGCCTGCAGAGATGCAGGCTTTTTTTTGCGTGGGATTTGACGAATTAACCGGCTTTAAAGCAGGGCGATGATGGTTATGGGACAGATTTGCTTTTTGGCTTGGTTGGCTTTGGGGTAGCAAGCATTCGATTCAATTCACCGGCGAGCGCTATCAGCTGTTGCTCCAGTGCTTCGACCTCTGAGACGCTGATGCCGTTGCTGATGACTTGCAGGGTTTTGGCTTGTTTGTTCGAAACAGGCGCGAGGTCATGTGCGTCCGGGCAAACCAACGCCTGTCGCAGCAGGTTGTTGATGACAGTCTGATAGCCGGTGCCGGCATTTTCCGCACGCGCACGGGCGGCTTCGATCACCGCATCGTCCAGCATGATCGTGATGCGGGTTTTTCCTTTGTTGCTGGCGATGGCGCCGCGTTTGGCGCTGCTGAAGTCGTATTCGTCTTTCATGGTTCAAACTTCCAGGTACTGGCGCCGTTCATTTTTGGATGCAAGCCGTGCACTGATAATGCGTACGCAGTTGGGGTCGCGATAGGTGTAGGCCACCACCAATACGCGCCCCTTTGCATCTGTGCCCATAATCACCCAGCGTTCTTCTGCGTGATCGCGGTCTTGCATGGTCAGGGCTGCCTCGTCATAAAACACCGGCTCTGCATCAGCAAGGCTTATGCCTCTGTGCTTGCGCTCGTTGGAGAGGCTTTTTGCATTGTCGAATTGAACCATGAATGTTTTCATTATGCATATTTTATATGTATAAAAAGCGGATAAATGGATCGGCCATCAAGGAACGGCACAGCCCGGATGGGTCGTGTTTGGAGGCGCTATTTCCCACTCGATCAGTTGAAGTTTGATCTTGCAGAAATCGTTCAGGTATTTCCGTAAGTCGCGGGCGACCCCTTACGTAGCCACATTCAGTTCCGATTGTCGGAAGGCATGATTGGATTGACCCGCAGGCTCAGGCAGAGGGTTTTTAAAGGCGGTTTGGGGGGAGGGGTGTAACGTTTTGCCTTGGTGGCGTTGGCAAATAACTGGTAATCATTGGGTCCCTGGTTCGAGTCCAGGTCGTGGAGCCAGATAGAGAAAAGCCTGCAGAGATGCAGGCTTTTTTTTGCGTGGGATTTGCCGCGGCAAGCAAGTGCACGGCGACGATCATCAATTTGATCCAGTGCTAATGCACCCTCACTTAACCCCAGCCATCAGCCTCGACGATTGCCTCTTTGGGAGCACCCTATCGCCATGAAGACACAACCGGGTATCCAAAAGGCAGGGTTTGCGGTGCCCAGGCCTACGGCGATCATTGACACGCCTACTGCAAACATGATGCGTTCTCCATAACCGAAATATCCATTAACCACTGGGCTGAATTTAACATAGGCCCTTAACGACTCAATAACAACTCGCGCTCGGCCGGTAATTTCGGTTCTGCGTCCAGGCTGGGCTTTCCTGTGCACCGCGTCGCCACGCCTATATCCCAGGTCAGCGCATCCGCCACGCGGGCGTTCTCGGGGCTTATCGCCCGACCGCTATCCCGTCGGGTTTATACTGGCCACCTTCAAATACGTCGAGATTCCCATGAGCACCTCTGTTTCCCTGACGCCGGCACGCAAGCCGGTCGCGCCCCTGGTGGCCTTTCTCATCCTGGTGGCAGGCGCCCTGTTTCTGCAAAGCGCGGTGGGCATGCGCCAGGTTGTGTTGCTGATCGTCGGCGCCGCCTTGGGCCTGACGCTGTATCACGCCGCCTTTGGTTTCACCTCGGCCTGGCGTGTGTTTATCAAGGATCGGCGTGGCGCCGGGTTGCGCGCGCAGATGGTGATGCTGGCGGTGGCGGTGGTGCTGTTTTTCCCGGCGTTGGGCGCGGGGACCTTGTTCGGTCAGCCGGTGGTCGGGCTGGTGGCGCCGGCCGGGGTGTCGGTGGTCTTTGGCGCGTTTATCTTCGGCATCGGCATGCAGCTGGGCGGCGGTTGCGCGTCGGGCACCCTGTTCACCGTAGGTGGCGGCAATGCGCGGATGCTGGTGACCCTGTTGTTCTTTATCTGCGGATCGTTGATCGCCACCCATCATGTCGATTGGTGGTTTGCCTTGCCGTCGTTTGCGCCGGTTTCAATCGTCAAAAGTTTCGGCGTACTGCCGGCGTTGCTCCTGAGCCTGGCGGTGTTCGCGGTCATCGCGCTGGTCAGCGTGCGCCTGGAGAAGGCCCGCCATGGCCAACTTGAAACCGGCGTCACCAGCGAGCATCAAGGGCTGCGCCGCTTCCTGCGTGGGCCCTGGCCGTTGGTGTGGGGGGCGATAGGCCTCGCCTTGCTCAACTATGCCACGCTGGCGCTGGCCGGGCGGCCGTGGGGGATTACTTCAGCGTTTGCGCTGTGGGGCGCCAAGGTGGCGAGTGGGCTGGGGGTAGACGTGGCCAGTTGGGCGTTCTGGCAGATGCCGGCCAACGCCAAGGCCCTGGCCGCACCGGTCTGGGAAGACATCACCAGCGTCATGGACATCGGCATCGTGCTTGGCGCGCTGTTGGCCGCGGGCCTTGCCGGACGGTTTGCGCCGAGCTTGAAGATACCGGCGCGCTCGTTGATCGCGGCGGTCATCGGTGGCCTGTTGCTCGGTTATGGTTCGCGCCTGGCGTATGGCTGCAACATTGGCGCCTACTTCAGCGGCATCGCCTCGGGCAGCCTGCACGGCTGGCTGTGGCTGGTGGCTGCGTTTATCGGCAATAGCGTGGGCGTGCGGCTGCGACCTTTCTTTTTCGCTGGCGAACGGCCTCAAGTGGCCTTGAACGGTTGCTGAGCGAGCGGCTCCAGGTTTGCCTGGCATGTCCGAATCCGTCCCGAGACGGTCCGCCTTGCGCCTGTTACGATCCTGAAGAGGGCTTTACCATGATTTGCAGTATCGGCCCCTAATCCAAGCCTGAAGGACCTACCATGAGCCGCACAGCCCTGATCGTAATCGACGCCCAGCATTCATTTCGGCATGCACCCTACTGGTCCGAAAACGACCTGTCGAGCTACCTGGAAAACCAGCAGGCCCTTATTGATGGCTGCGTACAGCAAGGCATCCCGGTGGTGCAGGTGTTTCATGTGGAGGACCAGGGCGCCTTTTCGCTGGCATCGGGTAACGTCAGGGTATTGAGCGAGCTTTCGATCGATCCGCAGCTGGTCATCCATAAGCACTACCACAGCGCCTTCGCCGGTACGCCGCTGGGCGCGCGTCTCATCGAGATGGGCGTCACCCGTTTGATCATCAGTGGTATTCGTACCGAACAGTGCTGCGAGACCACCACGCGGCAGGCCTCGGACAGCGGGTTCAACGTCGACTTCGTCAGTGAGGCCACGCTGACGTTCCCGATGACCCACGCCCGCAGCGGCCGGGTGTACACCCCGGCCGAGATTCGCGAGCGTACGGAGCTGGTGCTGGAAGGCCGGTTTGCGCGCATCGTCACCGTCGCCCAGGCATTGGCGGGGTGAATCAATGAGCGTGCCGGTGCTGTTCGTGTTGTTGCCCAATGTGCTGATGCTGGATCTGGCCGGGCCTGCCGAAGTATTGCGCCTGGCCGCGCAGATGGATGACCCGGCGGCGGTGGATTTCGAGCTGCACTACGTCAGCCCGGTGCCGTCCCTGCACACCTCCATCGGCTTGCCGTTGACGGGCCTGGCACCTTTGCCGGCCAGCCTGGCGCCCGGCACCCTGGTGGTGTTGGTGGGCTCAAGCATGAAGGCAGACGAAGCCGGCCTGCGCGCCTTCGAATCCGCCAGCGACAGCCTGGTGCAGTGGCTGCAAACGGTGTTTGCGCCGTCTGCCGAGCATTTGATATGCGTGTGCGCCGGCGCACTGACGGCCGCCCGCGCCGGGCTGCTTGACGGGCGCCAATGCACCACCCACCACGCGCTGTGCGCTACCCTCCAGGCCCTGGCGCCCAAGGCACGGGTCCTGGAAAACCGCCTGTACGTCACCGATGGCCCGGTCAGCTGCAGCGCCGGGATCACCGCCGGTATCGATATGATGCTGCACCTGGTCGCCGAGCGTGCCGGGCCCAGACTGGCATGCGCCGTCGCGCGGGATATGGTGGTGTACCTGCGCCGCAGCGGCACTGACCCGCAGCTATCGCCGTGGATCACCGGGCGCAATCACCTGCATCCGGCCGTCCATCGCGTACAGGACGCCATTGCCGCCGCCCCGTGTGACGCCTGGACCGTGACCCGCATGGCAAACCTGGCCTGCACCGGCAGCCGCCATCTGGCGCGCCTGTTCCACGAGCATGTCGGCATCAGCCCGCTGGATTACCTGCACCGTCTGCGCCTGGCCGTGGCCCGCGAGCTGCTGGTGGCGTCGAGCCTGGACATCGAAACGGTGGCCGAGCGCGCAGGCTTTGGTTCGGCGCGTCATCTGCGGCGTATCTGGGGCAAATATGAAGCGGGCACGCCGTCGGCAATGCGCCTTATTGAGCAGGCGTCTCGGCAGGCGTGATTGGGGCTTGAGCCGCCTCGGCTTCGAGCTTCAAGCGGTCCGCCTTGCTGATGTATTTATCTTTGCTTTTCGGCGCCAGTTTGGCGTTGGCCTTTTTGGCCTTGGCCTTGAAAAGCTGCTGGAGTTTTTTCTGGCGGTTCATGTGCGTGGGCCTGGCAGGTAAAGGCGCGAATGATACCAGCTAAAAAACCGTGGATTGAAAGGTTTACCTGCCGAGGAGGCCACCGATCAATGCGCGAGGAACGCGCTGATCAGCGTGATCACCTGTTGCTGAATCTGCGCCCTGGTCCGCCCGGCCTCGCCGTCTCGGCAAATCATGCTGTCACCGGGCATATCCTCGTCGAGTATCGCCGCCGCGCCGGGTTTGCACTGCGCCATAAAGCTGAAGTGGCTCGCGTCGCTGATCTCTACGTACTGCGTGGAGGCTTTCGGCAGCCGTCTGGCCAAGTCGGCAGACTCCAGCCCCACAGCCATGTCCTCCGAGGGCACGCCTCCAGCAATCACCAGCGCCGGCACGGGCAGCGCGGCCAGGCTGGCATCGGTCATGCCCCGCGACAGGCCCAGGTCCAAAGACACCACGGCGGCGACGCGCTTGTCGCTCAAGTCAGCGGCCAGTTGGGCTTTGCCATCGGCAACGCCGGTAGGGTTCATCTGCGCGTAGCCGATGCAACCGCCCAACTTGGGATGGGCCAGGCAGTCCCGGGCGAACAGATCCGCATCGAAACGCGCGCCGGCGATTTCCAGCACCGTCCAGCCACCGAGAGAATGGCCCACCGCCGCAATCCGGTGTTGCGCCACCGCGCCAAATTGCGTTGGCTGCGCAAGCACCGTATCGATGGCGCGGCTCAGGTCTTTGGGCCGTTGCCATAACTGCGCCGCTGCGTCTGCACTGCGATCCTTGGTGGTGGTGCCCGGATGATTCACCGCCGCCACAATATAACCCTGCCGCGCCAGCGCACTCGCCAGCCACATCTGATTGCCCCAATTGCCGCGATAGCCGTGGGAAAGTACCACCAACGGGTGCTCACCACCGGTCGGCGGCGCATCGGGCACGGCGAGGGCGCCGAAGAACACCGCGTCGTCTCGGATCAACCGGGGAGCGGTCCTGATTGCCGTGGGGTACCAGACGGCCATTTCCAGCGCGCGCTGGTTGCGTGCGTCGGGCAGGGTGGTGGTTTTGAAACCGATGGGGTTGTCGTTGGCGAATGCGGGAGTGATCAGACCAATCAGGAGAAAGGCGGCGAGGGTGATTTTCACTGGTTTCTATCGTCCTTGAAGTGAGAGGCGCAGCATGATCTGAAACGGGCGGTTTGGGTAGCGCGCAAGTGGCGTGATCACTGTTCCGCGCTGCCGCTGCTTAGTCGTAGGCGAACTGATCAATCAACCCCAAGCGCGGGATACGGCTGTTGGGCTGCAAGAGTGCGCCGGGAGCTATCACTGCGTTTGCGCCAATCTTGCAGCCATCGCCTACCAGGGCGCCGAATTTGTTCACATCCGTCTCAATGACGGCATCGGCATAGCGGATTCTGATATGCGCGCCATCCAGTTCGTTACGGTAGTTGGCGATGATTGCACCGGCTTCAATATTGACGCCTTCGCCGATCACCGAATCGCCGACAAAGTTGAAATGCGCCAGCTTGCTTGCATCAAGCATGAAGCTGCTTTTCAGTTCGCAGCTTGGGCCCACGATGCAGTGTTTGCCCAGATAAACGCCGCCACGCAGGTAGGCGCCTGCGGCGACGAACGAGCCTTCACCGATGATGATCGGCCCCTTCAGCACGGCGCCTTCTTCGACGGTGGCGCTTTCATGGATGGCGCAGTTTGCGTGACGGCGGTAGCCTGCGCCGAGGCGTGAGAGCAACGTCAGGACGTGGTTTTCGCAGTCCTGAGTCACCCGCCAGGCGGCGATAGGGCCCAGGTCAAGCGAGGGCCATTGCGCAATGAATGTGCTGATCTCAGGGAGCTTCATGGAGAGTTTTTCCGGTGCGTGAGAAGGCGGGCTCAGGCCATATCTTATAATGGTCTGCCCCGGATTTGGCTAATGGCGCGCGATGTGGGAGGGGGCTTGCCCCCGATGGCGGCCTTTGGGCTGGCCGGGATGTTGGATTGGGCCGAGTACATATCCATTATTTAGGTAACGGCCACTTAGGGTTCCGCCCTGACGGCGGGTCACTTTGGAAAAGCCCCAAAGTAACCAAAGGGCTCTTGCCCCACCACTCGGCACCTCGCTTGGGCTCGGTGTGCCCGAACGCAGGCTTGAATCCGTGGGCCGCCGCAATGGGCCATCCATGGCCCAGTGCGGCTAACCCGGCGTCCTGCCGGGTTACCCACGGATTCAAGCCTGCGTTCGGCCAGCGTGGTTTAACGGGGCGCCTGAGATCAAGATCAAAAGCAGATCAAGATCAAGAGCGACTCGCTGCGCATCGTGGTTAGCGGGTTAGCGTTGGGCGCTACAACGTTGTGTAGATACCTATGCCCCGATCGCGATGCGCCGCCTGATTGGGCTTCAGGTCGGGATTGTTTGGAGGGAGCGCAGCGAAACAAGCGCTAATAGTATCGTCCGGTTGCCTGCACGGATGCTGGTCTAGGATTTTTTCTTGCGGTTCTCAACGGAATAAAAATTCACTGGCATCTACAAGGAGTAGCCAGTAGGCTACATGTGAATCTGTGACCAATACGATCGGCGGAACGCCTGAGTTCGATGCATGGCTCGACGGCATGAAGGATATTTGCGGAAAAACGGCGGTGCTGGCGCGTCTGGATCGAGCCGAAGAGAACAATTTTGGCGATTGCGCCCCTGTCGGCGACGGCCTGAGCGAAATGCGTGTTTTTGTCGGGCCAGGCTACAGGATCTATTTTGTACGCACGGGCATCGCCGCTTACCTGATGTTATGGGGCGGCGATAAAACCGATCAAAAAAGAGCAATTAAACGGGCAAAAGAAATCCTCGATGCCCTGAGAGGTAGATGAAATGAGCGAATCGACATTCAAACCCGAGGACATGCCAATCCTCGACCTTGATACATCCGGTACCCGCGTTTACGAAGCTTCGCGCTTTCTCGACAGCCCGGAGACCATCAGTGCCTATCTTGCGCAGAGCATGAAGGCCCAAGACCCGCAGATCCTTATGAAAGCACTGGCTGAAGTCGCCAAGGCCCAGGGTGTGAACAAAGTGGCCGAAGCGGCGGGGGTTAATCGGGAAAGTCTTTATAAAACCCTTAAGGGCGGGTCCAAGACGCGCTATGAGACGATCCAGAAGTTGATGGTGGCGTTGGGGGTGGAGCTGACGGTGCAGCCGATTGTAAGCAAAAAGGCCCACAGACCTTAATGCCGGGCACGCCATTGGCAGCAATGAGCAAGCTCGCTCCTGCATAAAGCCGTTTCACCGCACCAGGCAGGCTGCCTCAGGTCAGGCCCCACTCATGGCATATTTGCGCCATGCGCACCGAGCCTTGCATGGAGCCGGCGCCTTCTCTGTCGTTGTGGCAGGTTCAGATAAGGTGCAGTTACATTATAGGGAGTGGGGGTTCTTCTGGTTCAGTGTAGGCCGGTGCTGGCATTGCATTTGGTCGCTCAACGATTACCAGCATTAATTCATAAATAAAGTTCGCCATCGTATCGTTCCAGATATCATCGTGCCCCGTCATCACTGAGGCATCGGTGCGAATATTTGCAATTGGAAATCGATAAGGTATGAAACCTTCGGCAACAGGGCCGCGTGCCAGATAGTTATCCCCGATGACGCGTTCGCAATCATGGGCTTTCTCACAGCGGGTAAGTAACAAAGACGAAGCGTTGCTGCTTCCGGTGCTGGGAATGCATAAGGTTTTTGGCGGTTTATTGATGGCCTCCAGTGGAAGGGGATCGGACTCGGAGGCCGTGCAGTTTGCCGCCACCAACTGATGAGTGATAAAGGGCTCATAATGCCCCACGGCTGTAGTGTTCAGCGCGCGATAATATTCATCCGGGTACGATTGGAAGAGCGTTCCGATATTTCTGCCCCATGAGAAAGCGCTTTTTGTGGCCCAGTCAGCAGCGGTCGTGACGATCACTAAACTGGGTCTGACAACGTCTTGGTCCTGGTACTCATATGACCTCGCCAGGTCGAACAGCGGCTTTATGCGCATTGCTTCGAACGCCGGATTAACCAGAAGCGTTAAATCGGCAACCGATGTGGCTTTTGAACTGTCGGCCCCGTCGGCATCGCGGCGAATCTGGTCGCCCAGCGTCTGTGAGACGGAAGAATATAAAATGGCACCGCCAAAGCTGTGCCCCATAACGATCAGGCGAGAGTCGAAGTTCCTCTCGCGGATATTGGATAGTTTGCGTAGAAGTTCTGATACGCCTCCGCCACTTCCGACGTTATGTGCTGTAGCTTTTCTATCCCAGAATGTAAGCAGGTAGCTGCTCCAGCCAACAAGCGGCGTGTGCTTGTCGATAGAATCACCACGCCAGGCTATATAAATGCCCATTGTTTTTCCAGGGACCTTTCGGGTATTGCTAAATTTGGAGACCAGATGTTGAAATTTATCAATGTCACTATCGCCGACTCTGGAAGAGTGATGCCATCCGTGAATATAAACAACAATATTCCCGCCGGACTGCGCTGTTTCTCGAGCAGCATCCACTGCGGAACTCAATTGGCCTCTGCTGAATGAATTGCCAAACTCGTCAAACTCAACGAAGTGAATACAACGTTCATCTTGCTCGTCTGACGCTGCGCATTGCATGGTTTTCCCGGCGTCGAGCGTTTTGAGGGGAGGGAGTCGGCCGTCTGGTTCTGGTAGAGGGTCAGCCGTTACCCGATAGGGGCCTTGGGGCATACAGGCACTGCTAAGTATCGCCATCAACATGACCAGAGCCAGTCGTCGTACTCTGTTCATAGGGGTTACCTTTTTTAGATGGCGTTAAGCCGTTATTGGACGATAGCTGACAGTCACAAGCGCTGCAATATTAAGCGGGGCAAGTCCAATGACCGGTTTAGTTATTCGAGGAGAAATCGCCGAGCGGTCATGACGGTCGTTATAACCCTATGGCGATCTTTCGACTGGCTGGAAGATCAGCGCTTAACTAGAGCGCCTTCGATCGTTCCCACGCTCTGCGTGGGAATGCCGTCCTGGACGCTCTGCGTCCGCTGTTGAGGTCGTGACGCAGAGCGTCACAGGCTGCATTCCCACGCGGAGCGTGGGAACGATCGATGAGCATGAACGACCACGCTCGCTCCTGCGTAAAGCCGTCTCACCGCACCAGGCAAGGCTGCTTGTTGTTGAAGCGCCATCCCGGCATCAGGAACTGCATCGCCACGCTGTCATCCCGCGCGCCGAGGCCCATGCCTTTGTACAGCTCGTGGGCCTTGGCCACGGCATCCATGTCGATATCCACCCCGAGGCCAGGCTTGGCCGGCACTTTCACGTAGCCGCCTTCGATCTTCAGCGGCTCCCGGGTCAGGCGTTGGCCGTCCTGCCAGATCCAGTGGGTGTCGATCGCGGTGATTTCGCCCGGCGCCGCTGCCGCCACCTGGGTGAACATGGCCAGGGAAATATCGAAGTGGTTGTTGGAGTGCGAGCCCCAGGTCAGGCCCCACTCATGGCACATCTGCGCCACGCGCACCGAGCCTTGCATGGTCCAGAAGTGCGGGTCGGCGAGGGGAATGTCCACCGATTGCAACTGAATGGCGTGACCCATTTCGCGCCAGTCGGTGGCGATCATGTTGGTGGCGGTTTTCAGGCCGGTGGCGCGGCGGAATTCGGCCATGACTTCGCGGCCCGAATAGCCGTTTTCCGCGCCGCAGGGGTCTTCGGCGTAGGCCAGGACGTGATGCTGGTCGCGGCACAAACGGATGGCTTCCTTGAGTGACCAGGCGCCGTTCGGGTCGAGGGTGATGCGCGCCTCCGGGAAGCGCTCGGCCAGGGCGGTGACGGCTTCGATCTCGGCATCGCCACTCAATACGCCGCCTTTGAGCTTGAAGTCGTTGAAGCCGTATCGGGCCTTGGCGGCTTCGGCCAGGCGTACCACGGCGTCGGCCGTCAGGGCTTTTTCATGGCGCAGGCGCAACCAGTCGTCGTCGGATTCCGCTTCGTTGCGGTAGGCCAGGTCCGTGGCGGTGCGGTCACCGACGTAGAACAGGTAACCGAGCATCTTCACCGCATCGCGTTGCTGCCCCTCACCCAGCAGAGCGGCCACCGGCACCTCGAGGAACTGACCGAGCAAGTCGAGCAGCGCCGCCTCCATCGCGGTTACGGCGTGAATGGTGATGCGCAGGTCGAAGGTTTGCAGCCCACGGCCGGCCGCGTCGCGAGAGGCAAAGGTGCTGCGCATCCGGTTGAGGATGCGCTGGTACTGACCGATCGGCTGGCCGATCACCAGGCTGCGCGCGTCCTCCAGGGTTTCGCGGATGCGCTCGCCGCCGGGCACTTCACCTACGCCGGTGTTGCCGCTGCTGTCCTTGAGGATCACGATATTGCGCGTGAAGTAAGGGCCGTGGGCGCCGCTGAGATTCAGCAGCATGCTGTCGTGACCGGCGACCGGGATGACGTGCAAGTGGGTGATGACGGGAGTATTCATGGCAAGGTCCTTAATACGCTTAAAGAGGTTTGCTGATGGCGTTGGCGGTGGGCGCAATGCCGGGCGACATGAGCCCCGCGGAAGGTGAGGTCCTGGCGAAAAACACCAGGATGGCCGCGAGCACCGAGGTGCCGGCCAGGCCGTAAAGCCCGCCCTGGATCGAGCCGGTGGTTTGCTCCAGAAAGCCAAAGGTGGTGGGTGCGACGAAGCCGCCCAGGTTGCCGATGGAATTGATCAACGCGATCACTGCAGCGGCGATGCGCACGTCCAGGTAGCCCTGGGGAATCGGCCAGAACAACGAAGACGCAGATTTGAAACCGATGGCCGCAAAGCAGATCGCCACGAACGCGAAGATCGGCCCGCCCGTGGTGGACATGAACATCCCGGCCGCTGCGATCAACAAGGCTGCCGCGACCCACGCCTGCTGGAACTTGAACTTGCCGGACAGCGTTGCGAAGGCGTACATGGCGATGATCGAGATCAGCCACGGAATCGAGTTGAAGAAGCCGACTTGTATATCACTCAGGTCACCCATCTTTTTGATGATGCTCGGCAGCCAGAACGTCGCTGCGTAAATCGTCAGTTGGATGCAGAAATACAACACGCAGAACAGCAGGATCTGCCGGTCCTTGAGCAGCTTGCCGAGGGTCGGCTTGACCGTGGTCAGGGCTTCGCGGTCACGCTGTTCCTGATCGATGGCCGCAACCAGTGCGTCCTGTTCTTCGCGGCTCAGCCACTGGGCGTCATGGGGCTTGGAGTCCAGCCAGAACCACACAAAGAAGCCCAGCGCCACCGAGGCCAGGCCTTCAATGGCGAACATCCATTGCCAGCCGTGCAAGCCGAAACCTTCGATCTGTAACAGCGCACCCGACAGCGGGCCCGAGATCAATGACGCCACCGCAGAACCGCTGAGAAAGATCGCAATGGCCTTGCCACGCTCAACCCCGGGCAACCAGCGCGTGAAGTAGTAGATCACCCCGGGAAAGAAGCCCGCTTCAGCCACGCCGAGCAAAAAACGCAGGATGTAGAAGTGGGTTTCGTTCTGGATGAACGCCATCAGCGTGGCGACGATGCCCCAGGTGAACATGATGCGGGTCAGCCAGATGCGTGCGCCGACCTTTTGCAGCAGCATGTTGGACGGCACTTCAAACAGCGCGTAGCCGATGAAGAACAGCCCGGCGCCGAAGCCATAGGCCGCCGCGCCGATGCCCAGGTCGTGCTCCATGTGCGTACGCACGAAGCCGATATTGACCCGGTCGATGTAGTTGAGGATGAACATGACCACGAACAGCGGGAGCACATGGCCCTTCACTTTGCTCACGGCGCGGGTGAGCACCGAGTCGGTTTCGGGTGCAGCGGATGCATGGCTGGAATGGTTCACGATGGAAAACGCCCCCTGATTTGTTTTTATGCGGGTTATGGGTTTTGTTGCCAGACATCATACAAGTTGTTTTTTGAAAATCGCAATGCGCCGCAATGAGTATTTGTTCTCATAAAGGCGCTTATGGAATGATATTTTGGTTATTTACCCGTGCTATAAGGGGTTTTCTACCAGCGGAACTCGGTTCGGTCCGCAGGATGGTTCGGGGCGAGATACAGGTTTATCAGATTGGTTGTCATACAAGTTGACTGTCTTTTGAATCAACTCGGCGTCGTCGGTGAACGGGATGTTAAGCTCCCTCCAGCCCAACCCCGTGGACCCTTAGCGATGCCCATTGAAAACGCACCTCCCGTGCGCAGACGCTCCACCAACCTGGCCCAGGGCGTGGTCGACGCGCTGACCCAGCGCATCCTGCTCGGCCAGCTCAAACCGGGCGAAAAACTGCCGTCCGAATCCACCATCGTGCTTGAGCATGGGGTGAGCCGCACGGTGGTACGCGAAGCCATCTCCAAGCTGCAGGCGTCGGGGCTGGTGGAGACGCGGCACGGCATCGGCACGTTCGTGCTGGAGCAACACGCCCGGCAGGGCCTGCGCCTGCACGTCGACACCGTCGCCAGCGTGCGCAACATGCTGGAACTGCGCCTGGGTCTGGAGGTGCAGGCGGTGGCGTTGGCCGCGTTGCGCCGTACCGACGCGCAACTGGCCCATATGCGCCAGGCGCTGGACGACTATCGGGCCTGCCTGGCCAACAACGACAGCTGCGTGGAAGAAGACAAACGCTTCCACCAACTGATCGCCGAAGCCACCGGCAATACGTTTTTCAGTGAAATCATGCAGCACCTGGGCACCGCGATGATCCCCCGCACCCAGGTCAAGGCTGACGAGCGCGGCGGGGCGGATTTTGCCAAGCTGGGTCAACTGGCGAGCCTGGAGCATGAGGCGATCTTCAATGCAATCAAGCGTCAGGACCCGGATGCGGCGCGGGCGGCAATGGTGCTGCATTTGACCAATAGCCGCGACCGTTTTTCCGGCGAATGAAAAGGAACCCGCGTTGAACCCACACACATTGTCCCTGCGCCTGGAGCGCGTGGCGGCGCACGTGCCGGCCGGCGCGCGCCTGGCCGATATCGGCTCGGACCATGGCTACTTGCCGGTGGCGCTGATGCGGCGTGGCGTGATTGCCGGCGCGGTGGCGGGGGAGGCTGCAACCACGCCCTTTCATGCGGCCCGGCGCACCGTGCGCGACAACGGCCTTGAAGCGCGCATCAGCGTGCGCCTGGCCGACGGTCTGGCGGCCATCGAGCCCGGCGACGCCATCACGGCCGTCAGTCTGTGCGGCATGGGCGGCGAGACCATTCGTGACATTCTCGACAACGGCAAGGCGCGGTTGAATGGCCAGGAGCGCCTGGTCCTGCAACCCAATGGCGGCGAGTATCCGTTGCGCCACTGGTTGATGCACAACGGCTACCGCATCGTGGGCGAAGAGCTGCTGCACGAGAACCGCTTCTACTACGAAATCATCGTCGCCGAACCGACCGGGCCTGTGTCCTACACCGAACAACAGCTGTATTTCGGACCGCTGCAGTTGCTGGCGCGCAGTCCCGCGTTCGTGGCGAAGTGGCAGCGCTTGCTGCAGCAGAAACAAAAGACCTTGGCCAGTTTCGAGAAAGCCAGGCAGTCGGTGCCGGAAGAGAAAGTCCACGGGATCGCCCGGGAAATTCAGTGGATCACTCAACTGCTGACCTGAAGATCGCTCGGGATTGTCAGCGTTCGACCTCTCCCGCGTCGCGCCGTGTCCCCGGCGGTTACAGGCGCGCGCCCGATAATGAGTGCTTTCGCCCCATTTTCGCGCACTGATCAAAGGTTTCTTAGCGCCATGGCACGTGTCGTCACGCTTGTATCCCACGGCCCAGATCTTGCTTGAGCCAGAAGAATCAATGACATGGCATTTTGCCGTTAGTCATTCCCGGCTGTGAAGTATGGGGTTGTTCAGGGGAGTGTGTAGGGCATGCAAAGATTTTTATCACCCGGTATCCGTCTGCTCGGGCGGTTCGGCTTCGCGCGTAAGTTCCAGGTGCTGTTCCTGCTGTTCATGCTACCGCTCGCCGGCAGCCTGTGGATGATCGGCCAGGACTACCACGACAAACTCGCGGTGATTTCCAGCGAACAGTCCGGCGTGCGCCAGCTGTTGGCGCTGGACCTGCTCGATGGGCAACTGAGCGCCCAGCGCAATCTGGCCGCCCGTTGGAAAGCCCTGGATATCCTGCATACGCCGACCCCTGCCGCCCAGGCCGCGATGGCCAGGGTGGATGCGGGCAGCCCGCTGATTCAGCAAGGCCTGCAAACCCTGGGGGACGCCCTCAAGACCCATCATGCCAGCGCCGCTACCCAGGCGCGCTTCGACACGCTGCAGGCCGCGGTCAAGGGCATGGACACCCAGTCCCTGCGCACCGTCGGCTGGTGGCCGGATGGCTACGACCGTTTCACCGCCGCCCTGACCGCGATGCAATCGCTACGCGAACAGATCACCCTGGACGCCGGGCTGATCCTCGATCCCTGGCTGGAAACCTATCTGCTGATGCAGATTTCCAGCCAGCACACACCGGACCTGATCGAGCGTATCGGCCGTACGGCCAGCGTTGGCCAATCCTCCATTGCCTCGGGCCAGTTCACCTTGCAAAGCCGCTTGCAGATGCGTGACCTGCGCGGCCGCATCGGTGATGCGCGGGACCAGTTGGTCAAGGCCGCCACGGCGCTGAAGGCCAAGCAATACCCCGGCCTTGAACCCTGGACCGAACAATACGACGCCAGCCTGCAACGCCTGGACAGCGAACTCAAAACCCTCGACGACGGCGTATTCGGCGGCACCATCAAGCTCGACACCGCCGCATTCGATCAAAGTGTCGACGCCATGCTCGCGGCGTTGGGTGCGCTGCGCAGCCAGTCGCTGCATTCGCTCGATGCACGCTTGGGGTACTACCGTGAGCGATCGTTGCAGCACTTCATTCCCGTGGCGGCCACGTTCAGCCTGTTGGCGTTGGCGGCGCTGTACCTGTTCATCTGCCTGCAAGCCTCGATCCGTCGCAGCGCCAGTGGCATCACCACGCTCGCCGAGTCCCTGCGTGACGGTAACCTGCACGTCGAAGTGGCGGTGCAGGGGCGCGACGAACTCGCCGCCATCAGCACCGCGCTCAATGTGGCCGTGGTGCAACTGCGCACCAGCCTGCTCGGGGTCAATCATGAGACCGAGCAACTGGGCGCCACCGTGCTGACCCTCAGCGCGCAATCGGGCAGCACCCTCACCGACGTCGAAGACCAGCGCCACCAGATCAGCCAGATCGCCGCGGCCGCTACCCAATTGGCCGCCACCTCCCTGGGCGTTGCCAAAAGCTGCGAACAGGCGGCCGACAGCGCCCGCCACACCCGCCGTATCGCCGAAGACAGCAGCCGCGACAGCCAGCGCACCACGGCCAGTATCCAGCAACTCAACCAGCGCCTGAGCGACACCGCCAATGCCCTGGAACAGGTCAGCCAGCAGGGCCAGCAGATTCAATCGGTGGTCGACACCATTCGCGGCATTGCCGAGCAGACCAACCTGCTGGCCCTTAACGCCGCCATCGAAGCCGCCCGCGCCGGCGAGCAAGGCCGAGGGTTTGCAGTGGTTGCCGATGAGGTACGCAGCCTGTCGCAACGCACCCAGGCGTCCACCGCGCAGATCGCCGGCACGGTGGACAGCCTGCGCGCCACGGTCAGCCAGGCCGTCAGCCTGATGGGCGCCGCGTGCGAGCAGGCGCTCACCGATGCCGAATCCGTCACCGGCCTGGGCACGCGCCTGGGAGAAATTGCCGGTGCGGTGCAGCACGTCACCGACACCTTGGCGCACATCGCCGCCGCCGTGGAAGAACAGGCTGCGACGGCGGACGAAGTGAGCGGCAATATCCAGCAGGTCGACCAAGCGGCCGGGCGTCTGCTCGACGGCGCGCGGGCGGTCAATCAGGCTGCCGACAGCCTGAGCCAGGGCAGCCGGGCGTTGAGCGACAACACGGCGCGGTTTCGATTGGGATGAGGTCCATTCAGGGCACTCCATCGCCGTGTTGTAGTCTTCTCCTTAACCCCAATGGAGCTGCTTCCCTATGATTACCGTCCATCACCTCAACAATTCCCGCTCCCAGCGCATCCTCTGGCTGCTGGAGGAGTTGGGCCTGCCTTACCAAATCAAGCGCTACCAACGCGACCCGAAAACCAACCTCGCGCCACCCGAGCTCAAGGCGATTCATCCCTTGGGCAAATCGCCGGTGATCGAGGACGGAGCCCGCGTATTGATTGAGTCGGCGGCCATTATTGACTACCTGATTCGTCGTCACGGCAAGGGACGACTGCAACCCGATCCGGCCAGCGCCACCTACGATGATTATGTGCAATGGCTGCATTTTGCCGAAGGCTCGGCCATGCTGCCGCTGATGCTCAACCTCTACGTCGGGCGCCTGGGTGAAGCCGGCGCGCCGCTGCACCCGCGCATTGAATCGGAGTTGGCCAACTACCTTGGTTACCTCAATGACGTGCTTGGGCAAACGCCGTATCTGGTGGGTGACGAACTGACGGGGGCGGACATTCAGATGAGCTTTATCGGCGAGATCGCCAAGGCCCAGGGCAAGTTGCAGGCGTATCCGAACCTTGCGGCGTGGGTGGACGGGCTTCAGCAGCGGCCGGCTTATCGCAAGGCGGTGGAGCAGGGCGGCGAGTACGCGTTTGCTAAATGAATTCAGTGTGGGAGGGGGCTTGCTCCCGATGGCGCCTGTCAGCCAACGGTTATCCAGCTGATACACCTCGGTCCAAATGTGGGAGGGGGCTTGCCCCCGATGGCGGCCTCTGGGCCGACCAGGATGCCGGATCAGACCGAGTACATATCCGTTTCTGCGGTAACGGCTGCTATAGGTTCCGCTTTTACAGCGGCTCACTTTTGAAAAGCGCAAAAGTAAGCAAAACGCTCTTGCCCCACCACTCGGCACCTCGCCTAGGCTCGGTGTGCCCTCTCTCCGGCTTGAATCCGTGGGCCGCCGCAATGGGCCATCCATGGCCCAGTGCGGCTAACCCGGCGTCCTGCCGGGTTACCCACGGATTCAAGCCTGCGTTCGGCCAGCGTGGTTTAACGGGGCGCCTGAGATCAAGATCAAAAGCCAGATCAAGAGCGGCTCGCTTCGCATCGTGGTTAGCGGGGGGCTACAGCGTTGTGTAGCTAGCTATGGCTATCGAGGCAAGCCGCATCGATGAACCTTCGAGCCTTTCAGCGCTCACTTATGAGGTGGCACTGTTTTTCGTCGAAAGGAATCTGCATGCACCCCACCTCGGCAATCACTCCCGTAGAACGTGAACTCAGCCTGCGCGCGGTCATCACCGGGATCCTGCTCGGTATCCTGCTCACGCCGTCCAATGTGTACGCCGGCCTCAAGATCGGCTGGTCGTTCAACATGTCGATCATCGCGTTGCTGATCGGCTACGCGATCTGGCAGGGCCTGGCCAAACGCTCTGCTGCGCCATTGCCGTGGACGCTGCACGAAAGCAATATCAACCAGACCGTCGCTTCGGCCGCGGCGTCGATCATTTCCGGTGGGCTGGTCGCGCCCATCCCGGCTTACACCTTGCTTACGGGCAATCAACTGGAGGCGATCCCGATGATCGCCTGGGTGTTTTCCGTGAGCTTCCTGGGGATCTGGATCGCGTGGTACCTGCGGCCCTCGTTGCTCAACGACAAGGCGTTGAAGTTTCCCGAAGGCATGGCCACCCTGGAGACCCTGCTGCATATCTACAACCACGGTCGCGAAGCGGCGACGCGCTTGAAAGTGCTGCTCGGCGCGGCGTTGCTGTCGGGGTTGGTCAAGTGGGTGGATACCTTCCTGTGGGCGTTGCCGCGTTGGTCGCCGACGGCCCAGTTGGAACGCCTGACGTTTACCACAGACCCGTCGCTGTTGCTGCTCGGCTTTGGTGGCATCATCGGCCTGCGCGTGGGCCTGACCTTGTTGCTCGGCGCCTTGCTGGCCTGGGGCGGGCTGGGGCCCTGGCTGTTGGCGCAGGGGCTGGTGCACGTTGCGCCGGGCAGCAGCGGCCCGCAATTCGCCGCGCTGGTGGAGTGGCTGCTGTGGCCCGGCGTGAGCCTGATGGTCTGTTCTACCCTGGCGTCCCTGGCGATTCGCTTGTGGGCATTGCACCGAACCACCCGCGCGGACGGCGGCACGCCCTGGACCCTGCCGAAACGGGGCCCGGCTGCCGGGTTTGCCCTGGCGATCATCCTGGTCGTGAGCCTGCAGGCGTTGTTGTTCGGCATCAACCCGTGGATGGCGCTGCTCACCATCCCCCTGGCCATCTGCCTGGCCGCCGTGGCCGCGCGGGTGGTGGGCGCCACCGGCATTCCGCCGATTGGCGCAATTGGGCAATTGTCCCAGCTGAGCTTCGGCATCGTCGCGCCGGGGCAGGTGCCGATCAACCTGATGAGCGCCAACACGGCCGGCGGTTCGGCCGGGCAGTGCACGGACTTGATGAATGATTTCAAGGTCGGCAAGGCGATTGGCGCCACGCCTCACAAGCAAGTGATCGCGCAGATCCTGGGGATTTTTGTCGGCAGTATCGTCGGCGTATTCGCCTACCTGGCGCTGATTCCCGACCCACACACCATGCTCCTCACCGAACAATGGCCGGCCCCGGCCGTCGCCACCTGGAAAGCCGTGGCGCAAACCCTGACCCACGGGCTGGACTCGTTATCGCCGAGCATTCGCTGGGCCATCGCCATCGCAGGCTTGATCGGCGTGTTGCTGGGTGTGCTCGACAGCACCTTGTCTGCGCATCGCGCGCGCTACCTGCCCAGCGCCGCCGCCCTGGGATTGGCGTTTGTACTGCCGGCGTCCATTTCGCTGATGATGGCTTTGGGAGCGGTGCTGACCTGGTTGGTCAGCTGTCGTCGGCCACGTCTTACCGAACGTTTTGCGATTACCGCGGCGGCCGGGCTTATTGCCGGCGAAAGCATCACCGGCGTTGGGGCTTCCTTGTGGCAAATGATGGTGCAGGCGGGCTGATAGGCAAATCGCGCAGCTATTGCCCAATGGAACTGTTCGTGGACGGCCGCCACTCATCTCTCGCCTCTCTCACATTCGCTGAGCAGGGCGCCAACGGGTAACTCAGGGACGCCAGTTATAACTCCAGAAGCAAGGCTGCTTACGCTGAGGGGATAGGCCGTGAGTTCTGATATTGCGAAAATACTCCGCGAAACTTTATTGGACCTTGGCGTACCCCAGGAACGCCTCGGCTCCTTTGATCGCCACTCCTCGATCGCGCTTAACTTTAAAACCATCAGCCCGATCATGCTCACTGCCGACCGTCATGGGGTGTGGATGTGGAGTGAGTTGAAAAATCTGAACAGCGCCACGCTGAATATCCATGCGGAAAAACTGCTGCTTTCACTGCAACACGCATTGCCATCGGTGGTGACCGGCCAGCCGGTGTTGGGCAAAGGTCTGCGCGGTTACGAAGTCAAAGCCCTGCTGGACGACGCGTGCACGGGGTCGGCCAAAACATTGCAGATTGCGTTGGATGGTTTTTTCAACCTGATGACATCGCTGCACAGCATTTTCAAATAAACCGTCGCAACGACGCTCGCCGCCTTATTCAAAGGTAGAGGCAACCACTATGCTGATCAATAATGATAACGGCTCCAGTGCTGCGGCCCAATTGCAGGCCAACGCTGGTAACCGGGTATTGAAGAATGTCGAGTTTGTGAAGAACTTCGACTCCATAAAAAACAAACCTATTGAAGTCACTTCCAACGCCCTGCCTACGGTCACGCTCAAAGCCGACGGGCAAGAGCGCCCGGTCAGTTTTCTGTACGGCGGCCCGCAGGTCGCGCAAATCAGGAACGGTGCTATTTATAACGCCGTGATTGACAGTGATATCGTTGAAAAACACTCCCAGGATCGTATCGCGCCGGGCAAGGCGTCCATCAAGGATGGCGCGCTGAGCCTGGGCTTGAACAGGTTCAGGATCGCGGGGCCGGCTGAAACCGAAACCCAGAAGATCCTTACCCGACTGCGCGGCCTTATCGATCCGGAGCAGCGTAGAGCCGAGCTGACCAAGCTGGTCGCCAACGGCTCGCCGCACGCAGCCGACGGTTCGATGAGGCTGAAAATGGTCAACGACCCGGTGCGGCGCGCGTTCGAAAGTTACTATGCCAAGCATGCCCTGCAAGATTATTTCCGTTCGCCGGACACCTATAAAACCTTTGTCGCTATCTCAAACAATCAGGTCAATTACATCAAGGACAACTACGTGTCTGCGCCGTTGTTCGAGAAATACGAGGCGGCTTGGAAGAACCAGCGTTTCGACACGAGCATCGAGGGTTTGGATCAACTCCAGGGGTTCTATACGCGTGCCGAGAAAACCCTGGAGACCTTGAATATCTCGCCCGAGGCCAGGACGGCCTTGTTTGATATCTACAAACACCGTTATTTAAGTTACGCGCTGAGGAATGAGCCGGATGTCGCGGCAAAACTCCCTGCGGGCCATTGGGACAGTGTATTTGATCCCATCAAGGCACCCGGAAAAGGCCGTATTGAACTCAACGCCCGAGAAGGTAATTTGTTCCGGCAGGCAGACAGTCATAACGTCGGTATTTTGCGAAATATCGATGCGACCCCCCGGGACTTGCGCCTGAATGAGCCGTTCAATATCAAATATGAAAGCGATTACCGGAGCCAGTTGCTGGCCGGCGCCAGCACCCGTTGCCCCGACAGGCTTGAGATGCAGGATCCCGAGCATCCGGATGCATCCAAGCCGGGTTCTTATGTGAAGGCTTTGTTTGAAAAAGGCACGGGGACTTACGTTAACGGGCCGTCGGGTTCGATTGTGATCGAACAGGGGGCGGTGCGTGCCTGCAAGGATGTGCATGCCAATACCCGGCCGGACGACCTTGAAGCCTATTTGGCCATTCAATCCGCGCTGTTCATTTACGTGGATGGCGGGCATTCGATGGATGAAATTTCATATGCGCTGGCCCATCCGGCTGTACGCGGCAAATTGCTTGAAACGTTCCCGGGAAGGCCCGGCTTCGAGCACATCGGCGATAGGCTTTTCATGAATGACAGCGCCCTGGAAAACGCCGCCAGGGACGCCGGGGTCTTCAATGAGGTGCTCAAGGCCAAGGATGCCGTGCATCAGCACATCACCCATGGCAACCCGGCGGGCCAGTCCGCTCAGGCGACCACCAAAGCGTTGGCGTTGGCACAGACTGTCGCGGCGCGAAACGTGCTCTACAAGCCCGGCGACGTCTTGACTCAAGAGCTGGCCGGTGCCGCCAGCGTCTTGCACCGTGTGGTCTCGAACCTGAGCCCGCAGCATCAGGGCACGTTGGGCGCTCATTTATTGGGGGAAGGCAGGCTGTTGGCGGGGAAGACAACGGATGACTTGCTGGCAGCATTGGCGCGCGCCGGCAGCGGATCGGCAAGCGCCACCGATAGAGCGGTGGCCATCGCATTGATGGGCGATATCGGCGGGTTTTACACCACCCCCGGCAACGCGGACCAGGGACTGATGACGGCGCTCAACCGGCAGCTCCAGGCACAGGGGCTGCAAGTGCCGGATGCCGCCGCCGTCCAGCGCATGCGCGAGCACGGCGGCTCTGCGGCGGTAGGCCCGGATAAGCGCGCTGAACGAAAAGTCCGTTCGTTCGATTCGCCTGCCCACATGCCTTTTCGGGCAGGCGTGCACAACAGCGGGCTGGAGGCGGATAAAGCGCTCAATGTGCCGGCATCCGAGCGTATTCCTGATAATCGCTGGGCGGTTTTCGATATCGGTACGGCCCGCATCAAGGAAACTACCGAGCCGCTTGTCGGGCATATGTCAGCCTCGCCGGCCGAAATTTTGCAGACCTGGGACATGCTGCGCGGGGTGAGCGCGAGCGATCAATACGTGGGCGCGCTGCCCGCTCGGGACGGTAGCGGGCTCACGCCTATGTCGGATTTGACGCCGGCCGAGCAGGAGCAGCGTTATGCGCGTGCGGCTGGGACCGGCGCGTTTTTGGTCGGCTTGGGTTATCACAGCGCAGTCGAAGTGCTTGAGGGAACGTTGGTTTATACCGGGCAGAGCATCAGAGGCGAAGGCACACTGGACCCCTCCCAGCGTGACTCCGCGCATGTCTTCGGGCACGGAGCGGCCACCGAACTCATGAGCGAATTATTCAAGGCCGGTACCGCAACCTGAGGAGCGGTCGGTTGCAGGCGCCGGCTCGCCAGCCGCCGCAACCGATCGACAAATGACGAGATCAGACACGACGATGGCGTACTCAGGCTACTTTGGCCCGGCGCAGCACCCTTAAGGTGAGGGGTATTGGTCGCCCGAGAACAACAAAAACAATGAATAGCCTAAATTCCAACGATTCCAACGGTCAGTTGGCGCAGGGTTTCAAGCCGCGCCACGTCACCATGTTGTCCATCGCAGGCATCATCGGCGCGGGGTTATTTGTCGGTTCCGGCCATGCCATCGCGGCGGCGGGGCCGGCGGTGTTGCTGGCGTATCTGTTCTCCGGCCTGCTGGTGGTGCTGGTGATGCGCATGCTCGGAGAAATGGCGGTGGCGCGTCCCGACACCGGTTCCTTTTCTACTTACGCCGACCAGGCCATCGGCCGTTGGGCGGGCTTCACCATCGGCTGGTTGTATTGGTGGTTCTGGGTGTTGGTGATTCCGATCGAGGCGCTGGCTGCCGGTTATGTACTCAATCAGTGGTTTCCCCAGGTCGATGCGTGGCTGTTCGCCTTGCTGTCGATCATCCTGCTGGTGATCACCAACCTGTTCAGCGTGGCCAAATATGGTGAGTTCGAGTTCTGGTTCGCGATGGCCAAGGTGATCGCCATTATCGGGTTTATCGGCCTGGGATTCAGCGTGCTGATGGGCTGGGTGCCTGATCACCAAGCCAGTGGCTTGAGTCGGTTGATGGAGGAGCACGGTGGTTTTGCGCCTAACGGTTTGTCGGCGGTGGTCGGGGCGTTTATTACCATCATGTTCAGTTTTATCGGTACGGAGGCGGTGACCATCGCCGCGGCCGAATCGAGTAATCCGGCGCAGAACATCGCCAGGGCGACACGCTCGGTGATTTGGCGCATCGGTGTGTTTTACCTGCTGTCGATCTTCGTCGTTATCTCCGTGGTGCCCTGGAATGACCCGTTGCTGGCGTCCGTGGGTTCCTATCAGCGCGCGCTGGAATTGATGAACGTCCCCAACGCCAAATTCATGGTCGACGTGGTGGTGTTGATCGCCGTTGCCAGTTGCATGAACTCCTCGATCTACATCTCCTCGCGCATGCTGTTCTCCCTGGGTAAACGCGGCGACGCGCCTGCGGCGCTTAAACGCACCTCAGCCGCGGGCGTGCCCAGGGCGGCGGTGATTGCCAGCACCATCATCGGCGCAGGGGTGACGCTGCTGAGCTACTTCATGCCCGCCGGTCTGTTCCAGTTTCTGCTCGCCAGCTCCGGTGCCATCGCGTTGCTGGTGTACCTGGTCATCGCCATCTCGCAACTGCGCATGCGGCGGATGCTGCTCAGGCAGAACGTCGAGCTGGCCTTTCGTATGTGGCTGTTTCCCTGGCTGACTTACCTGGTGATCGTGTTCATCTGCGCAGCATTGGCCGTGATGATGGTGACACCGGAACACCGCACGGAAGTGTCCTCAACGATTGGCCTGGCCTTGCTGATCTCCTTGATCGGCGTGGTCACGGCGCGTCAGCACGGGCAGTCGGCCAAGGCCATTGTGGTTGAGCCCTCTTGATCACGCGTGCGGAGTACTGTGATGGAACCTGACGCGCCTGCCTGCAAGACCCTCGGCTTTTTGCTGCTGGACCAATTCACCCTGATATCGCTGTCCTGTGCGGTCGAGCCCTTGCGCATGGCCAATCAACTGGCCGGTGAGGAACTCTATCGCTGGCGCACCCTCAGCCTTAACGGTGAACCGGTGTGGGCGAGCGATGGCGTGTCGGTCACACCGGATGCGGTGGCGCATGAACAGCGCGACCTGGACGCCGTGATCGTGTGTGGCGGCGTGGGCATCCAACAGGCCGCCACAGCCGCGCATATCACCTGGTTGCGCAACCAGGCGCGTCTGTACTGCAACCGCCTCGGCGCGGTGTGCACCGGCAGTTGGGCGCTGGCCAGGGCGGGCTTGCTTGATGGTTTCCAGTGCAGCGTGCATTGGGAACTGATGGCCTCCATGCAGGAAGCCTTTCCCCGTGTCACGGTCAGCGCCAGCGTCTTCTCCCTCGATGGCAACCGCTTCACCAGTTCGGGCGGCACCGCGCCGTTGGACATGATGCTGCACCTGATCGGGCGCGATCACGGGCATGAACTGTCGGCGGCGATTTCGCAGATGTTTGTGTACGAGCGCATCCGCAACGAGCGCGACACCCAGCGCGTGCCGCTCAAGCATCTGCTGGGCACGCAACAGCCCAAGCTGCAGGAAGTGGTGGCCTTGATGGAAGCCAACCTGGAAGAACCCATCGACCTGGATGAACTGGCCGCGTTCGTCCAGGTATCGCGGCGCCAGCTGGAGCGCATGTTCCAGCGCTACCTGTACTGCACGCCGTCGCGCTACTACCTCAAGCTTCGCCTGACCCGGGCTCGCCAGTTACTCATGCAGACCCCTATCTCGATGGTGGAGCTTGCGGCGATCTGCGGCTTTGTGTCCACGCCGCACTTTTCCAAGTGCTATCGGGACTTCTTCGGCGTGGCGCCCAGTGACGAACGCTCGGACATGCGCCTGCGCCTGCCGATTGCGCCGCGCCCTGTGGCCAAGCCGGGGGCGCCGGCCAAACCCAAGAACATACTGGAGCAGGCAAGGGAAGAATCGACGTTTGCCAGTGTGAAGCTTCAGCGGCGTTGAGGTGGGGGGCTGCTGCGCGATAGCCCTGGCTCAGGCGGCCAAACTATCGATTATGCCGCCGCTCGCCATTACCGCACCCGCGTGCGACTCTGCACCGCCAGGTCCAGCGCCTTTTGCATATCCAGCCGCGCCGAGCGCCCCACATCCTTGTCATTGAGCTGGTAATTGCGCTCCGACGGCAGGATCGGTGCCGTGAGGTCCTGGGCGTCGCTGCGTTCGAAGTCATGGTTATCGCCGATCGCCAGGGCGCTGCGGCGCAACAGCGTGCGCAACTGTTCGGGTTGCAGCTGCGGGTTGATCGACAGCATCGCCGCCAGCAGGCCAGCGACCATCGGCGTGGCGTAGGAGGTGCCGCAATGCACGGCGCCTTCCTGGTCGGCGCCCGTTGTTGACGCGTGAGCGCAGGCGGCGGCGGTGATGTCGACGCGCATGTCCACGTTCGAAGAGCTGCGCGTGACGGCGTAGGCGGGATCATCGACGGCAACGTCGTCGCGCTCATTGCGCTGGTGCCCACCCACCACCAGCAATTGCTCGGTGACGAAGGAGGAGGGCAGGCGGTACTCGTCGCTGCCCGAGAAGGCCGAACCGTTACCGGCGGAGTTCACCACGATCACGTCGGGGTGTTCCTTGCGCAGCCACAGGAAAAACTCTTCGAGCAGTTCTTCGTAGCCGCTCATGGCTATTCCCGAGCGCACCAGCGAGTCGACGTCATGGCCGTTGACGTCCTTGGTGCCGACGCGATGAACGCCCCAGCTCCAGTTGAGCACGCGCACGCCGTCCTCCACGAGGTTGACTGATGCGGCGATGTTGGCGGTGATTCCGGCATCGGAGTTGCGCTCGACAATCACCTCAAAGCCCCCGCCGGCCTTGTCCAGGCCACGCAAAAAGCCGGTATTGCCGCCGTTGTTCCAGCCTGCTGCGAGGATGCCGGCGACGGTGGTGCCATGGCTGTCCGCCGAACCCGTATCGCCCGCGTAGACGCAGGTGCGTCGGGGCGCGCAGGCGCCCAGGTAGTCAGCGAAATCCGCCGTGTCGAAATCCACCCCGCGCTCGATCACCCCGATGCGCACCGGTTGCGGCACGATGGGCGTGTGCTGGCCCGGGATGCGTCGCTGGTAATAGGCCACCGCATCGAGAAAGCGGTTGGCGGCCCATTCATCGGAGTCGGGCGCCGGCTTCTTCGGCGCCTCACGGCGAGGGGCGGCGTGCTCGGCTTCTTCGGCGGCGGACTCTTCGATGACCACCGCATCGACGCTGGTCTCGCTGCCCAGGCGCAGCACCAGGGCGTCGCGCTGGATCAGGTCGGTGGCGGGCAGGCGCAGTTGAAAAACGTTCAGCGGCGCGATACTGCCCACCACCGTCGCCCCGTATTTGCGCGCCAGGCGCTCGGCTTCCTGGCGGCCATCCTGGTCTTCTTCGATCAGTACGCTGACCAGATCGACATAGGTGGTCAGGCCGTCCATGTTCTTCGCCACTTCGCTGGGCCCGGCGGCCACTACCTGGCTGTTGCGCAGGCTCAGCCAGGCGGCATTGCTGGCGCGCGGGCCGTCTTCGAGCCACAGCGGGCCGCTCTGGTAGCGGCGGCTGTCCAGGCGCAGGCGCAGGTGGTCGCCGTCGCGCTGCACGGCGTCCTGCGGCAGCACCTCGCCGCCCAGTTTCAACTGCGCGGTGGCATCGCCCATGCCGCGCACGCGCAGGCACCAGTCCTGCTGTTGGTCTTCCAGCAGGTCACCGCAGCGTTTCAGCTGTTCCAGACGCAGCGGTTCCTGGGAGGCGAGCGCCGTACCGGCGGCCAGGCTCAACAGCAGTGCGAAAGCAGCAGGGTTCAGAGGCATCAGTGGGTTCCTTGCCGGGGCCTGATAGTGCGACTGCGCCATCCGCCCCTTCGTTCAGCGTAACCCCGTTGAACTCCCCCTCAAAAGACTCACTCATAACTGACGAGGGACTGCACATGACGGATGTGACAATGACCCAACCACACTCCACCACCCCTGGCGCGCTGTTCGAAACCGACCTGCCCGCACGCCTGGACCGCCTGCCCTGGGGCCGCTTCCACACTTTGCTGGTGTTCGCCCTGGGCATTACCTGGCTGCTCGACGGTCTTGAAGTGACCCTGGCCGGTTCAGTGTCCGGTGCGCTGAAAAGCAGCACGGGCTTGAATTTCAGTAACGTTGACATCGGCCTCGCCGGTGGCGTCTACATCGCCGGCGCGGTGCTGGGTGCGCTGCTGTTCGGTTGGCTCACTGACCGCCTGGGCCGGCGCAAACTGTTCTTCATCACCCTGTGGCTCTATGTGGGCGCCACCGCCGCCACGGCGTTTTCCTTCAACCTGGAAAGCTTTCTGCTGTTCCGCTTCCTCACCGGCATGGGCATCGGCGGCGAATACACGGCGATCAACTCGACCATCCAGGAATTCACCCCGGCACGCTATCGCGGCTGGGTCGACCTGACCATCAACGGCACCTTCTGGCTGGGCGCCGCCCTCGGTGCCGGCGGCGCCATCGTGCTGCTCGACCCGCAGATCGTCGGCGGCGACCTCGGCTGGCGCCTGTGCTTCGGCATCGGTGCCGCGTTGGGCCTGGTTATCCTGGTGATGCGCCTGTGGTTGCCGGAGAGCCCGCGCTGGTTGCTGATCCACGGCCGCCACGCCGAAGCACAGCGCATTGTCGACGGCATCGAGGCGCGCCTGCGCGAGCAGGGTCATGCGCTGGCACCCGTCAGCAGTCCGCCGCTGCGCCTGCATGCCCGCGACCACACGCCATTGGCGGAAATTTTCCACACCCTGTTCGTCAGCTATCGTCGTCGCGCCCTGGTCGGCATGACCCTGCTCACCGCCCAGGCATTTTTCTACAACGCGATCTTTTTCACCTACGCGCTGGTGCTCACCGACTTCTACCAGGTGCCCGCCGAGCACGTCGGCTGGTACGTGCTGCCCCTTGCCCTCGGCAACTTCTGCGGGCCGCTGCTGCTCGGCCGGCTGTTCGACGTGATCGGTCGGCGCGTGATGATCAGCTTTACCTACGCCACCTCCGGCGTGTTGCTGGCGCTCAGCGGCTATGCCTTCCAGCAAGGCTGGTTCGACGTGACCGAGCAAGCCATCGCCTGGATGGTGATTTTCTTCTTCGCCTCGGCCGCAGCGAGTTCGGCGTACCTGACCGTGGCGGAGACCTTCCCCCTGGAGATACGCGCGCTGGCGATTGCCGTGTTCTACGCGTTCGGCACGGGGCTGGGCGGGATCATCGGGCCGACGTTGTTTGGCGAGTTGATCCAGACGCAGCAGCGAAGCAGCCTGTTGATCGGCTACCTGATCGGCGCGGCGCTGATGCTCATCGCAGCGGTGGTGCAGGCGATCTGGGGCGTGGCGGCTGAGCGCAAGGCCCTGGAACAGGTGGCGCGGCCGTTGTCGCAGGCGGCTGGGTAAGGGGGCATTTCAACGGTGGTTGTTTACAACTGTTAACGGTTTTCGCGGGCTATTCGATTTAGGCTGTGGTACGCGAATCCCATCTGCTACAGAGCGCATTCCCATGAACCTGCACGCTATCGCCGCCACGCTTCTCGTTTTCGCTGCCGCCCAGGCGCACGCCGCCACGCCGATCACCCATGTGGCGATCTATCGAGGCCCGGCAGGCTGTGCCGACTGTTCGCAAAACGTCAAAGCGGCGCTGCTGCGCCTGGACCCGCATTACCAGATCGATTTTGTCGGCGCCGATGAACCGGTCGACATCACCCCGCAAACCCTCGCGCGCTACGACCTCTACGTTCAACCGGGGGGCGGCCAGGACATCCCGGCCGCGCTGGACAGCCTGGGCGATGCGCGCGCCGATGCCATCCGCGATTACGTCGCCGGGGGCGGGCGCTACCTGGGGTTGTGCATGGGCGCTTACCTGGCCGATGACAACAACCTCGGCTTGATTACCCAGGACCTCGACAGCGAAGCAGGCCGGCCAGGCTTCGAAGTGAGCGGCATCGAAGACGCCGCCGTGCGCGTCACCTGGGACGGCAAGCCGGATACGGTGTTCTACCAGGATGGCCCGTACTTCCCCAAGGCCACCTCGACCTCTGCCTATACCACCCTGGCGACTTACCAGAACGGCGACGTGGCGGCCGCGCGTTACACCTATAAAAAGGGCGTGGTGGTGCTCAGCGGACCCCACCCCGAAGCCGGGCAGGCCTGGTTCGAGGACGCCGACATCCCACTGGACAAGATGCCGCGTGGGAACCTGTTCGGCACGCTGATACGCAGTGTGCAAGAGTAAGGCTTGCTGGCCCGAGCGCGCCTAAAGATCGAGCCCTTTAGGTCGATAACCTCCATGAACCCGCCAATCATGGACCGATAGAAATGGCACTTTCCGTCAGCGCTGCCCATTTAGCCCCAGCCAATACGCGTCTTGCGCCTTCCGAGCAGACACTCACGCCCCAGGCGCCGTCCGAGGCCGCCGGCCAGGCCTTGGCAAACGCCGGCCCGGCGGCCGTCTACCATCCCAGCGAAGCCGCCCAAACCCTGCGCGAACCCGTGCAGGTCATAGACGTCTGGGTCGGCCGCTCCGAATCGCCTGAGTTTCCTCGCTTTGCCGAGCGCTTCAATGGTGCACAAGCCGTACTGAAAAGCGCCTTCACCGCATTCGAATCAACGTTGGCCAGCACCGCACCTGACCTGGCCGCAACCGATTACGGCTTTACCGTCGAAGCCGACGGCCGCCTGAAAGTGCTCGACAAGGCCGGTCAGCTGGGCGAAGCGAACATCAAACGCCTCACCGTTCTGCTCAACGGCTCCGCTGAGCTGAAAACTGCCGCCGTGGCCTACCGCGACGCCACCATCGACATGACGGACGCGGGCTCGCCCTGGTCCGGCAGTGTCATGGGCTACTACAGCGTGACCAACGAAAACTTCGCCAAATCCATCGACCTGGCGCCGATGCTCAGAACCTATGACCCGTCGGATCTGACGGATATCAAGGACCGGTTTTTGGTGACCCAGTTGGCGTACAAGGGGGAGCGGGCGACGGAGGAGACGGAGAGGGCGATGTATGAGCGGCGTGGGTGGAGTCTTCAGGACTGAGATCGTCAGTACGAAAACTATGTCGCTTATTTGATTTTCTCGGCGGAGGAAGTTCTTGAGGTTGACGACTTAAGGGCGCAGCGCGGGTGGTGTGAAACTATTCGAGATCAGTTCAAGTACCACGCGCTTTATCTGAACAGCCCTATGGCTAATGCCAGTCAGTTAAGCGAACACCACCCTCTGTAGGAGCGAGCTTGCTCGCGAAAAACGTCAACGATAACGCGTGTTTCCTGAATGAACACGGTGCCTGTGAGTTTTTCGCAAGCAACAGCCAGGCGCCCCCTCGCTCCTACAAAAAGCCTTAACTGGCTGGCATTAGCCGAAAGCGGCCCCTTTCTTCGCCAGCCGGTTTACCATGCTCGCCCCGGCAGTGGTTACACGCGCTACCGACCTCATTCTTAAAGGTACCGCCATGTCCATCGACCAAATCTCCCTGCCCAAAGGTGTAGGCCTGCACGCCGCAAAACTCCTCGACGCCATCACTGGCGCTGCCACCCACGAAGAACTCAACCGCGCCGGCGGCAAGGCCGAAGGGTTTGTGTTGGGCCTGGAGTCCACCAAGGCCATCAAAAGCCAGATCGCCGAGTCGTTGTACGTGGCCTACGATGATGCGGCGAGCAATCGTGCCGGTGAGTTGAAGGGCTGAGGGTACGACGGTCCTGATGCCGGTTTTTCCGCCACCAGGGCCCAGCTCAGAGCAACGCTCAGGTTGTTTGCCGATCCTTGCAGTCCACGGCCAGTTCGGTGAGGGCGATCATGCGCTCGTAGCGCACAATGATGAACTGCACATAGCAGCACATCACGAAGAAAAAGGTATTGATCGCCGCTATCGCCAATAGCCACTCCATATGCTCAGTAATGCCGACGCTGACCAGCATGGTGTCCAGGCTTGAGAGCGCGACAACGAGCGCCAGCAAGCCGGGGAGGATACCAACCTTCTCCAGCGCGCCCGTCACCATATGCGTGCGTTTTTCCAGGCTGTCGCGCTCGCTTTTCAGTTCCAGCGCACCCAGCTTCAGCGTCTCGCGCGAGAGGGCTGCCAATTGCGGTAAATAACGGGCCTCTACCTGCATGAGCGTTTTGACGTTCAACTCCAGCAAATTGGCGAAGGGCGCGGTGAAGACTTTTTTCAGCGAGTCGCGGTAAAGCAACACCCCCAGCAACGGGTAGAAAAACATTGCCAGGTAAGATAGCGCGATCAGTCCCGCACTCACGTTGTACAACAAGTAGGTGTGAGTCCATTTACCAATAACGGTCAGCGGTATGGCCAGAATCGATGGCCCGACCAGGGCAAACCAGAAGTAGGCCCTGTCGAGCCGGGCATCCTTGCCTGCCCGACTTTGCTGGCGTTTGCTGCGCAGCGCTTGTTTGTAGGTTCGTTCGATCTCGGCGTTGATCTGCAGGTATTTTTCGATTTCCGTGGTCACTGGCTTTCCTTCATGCCTGCTGGGGGATATGCGTTTGCGCCCCTCTACGCTTAAGTAAATCTATAATAAAAGGCCCATTCCTCTCTCTCACAGTACTCTGGAAACAGTATTGGCCTGTCGTTGATTAAGTCTTTATAACGTGCCTTTTTCAGTTTTTTTATTGAATTTCCATGTTATATATTTTATTAAAATCCCGCCAAAAATTTTCTGCCATGTGTTCTTGAATTCAGCGTGAATTTTCAGTTCAGTACTACACTTTAGAATTTCCTCAAGTTTTTCGTAGTGATATACGCATTTCAATCGAACTAATTTTTTGGGTTCGATTTCGGTTTTTTCAAAGTCGAAATCCTGCAGAAGTACTGAGTGAGTTTCGCCGCACTCACAGGGAAACTGCATGGGGCTTCCCAGATTCTCAAGTAGATAAAGATGCAGAAGGGTCTTTTTTTTGTCGGTCATATTGTGCTCAGTTGATATGTGGGTGATTGCATTGTGTTACGGGTTAGTCTGGGTTATTAAATAAATCTGTTCGGTTTTTGCTGTTGCTAAGAATATTTGCACTTATTTTGCTAGATCAGGGCAGAGTATCGATTTTTAGTATTGTCTAAACTCAGGTTCACTAGCCTTCCAATGTCCGAAGCTTTTCCTCGAAGTAGCGGATTTGTGCAAAGTCTTCGGGGTCGACCTGTCTGAGTATTTGCAGCGCTTTTGTATAGGCCTCGCGCGCTTTGGCGGTGTCACCTTCAGCCTCGTAGACTCTTGCCAGGTTGAAGTAGCGCAAAATCACTTTGGGGTGGTTCTCTCCGAACGTTGCGCGGTCACTGTTCAGCGCCTTGGTCAGGTAGGTTAGCGCTTTGTCGTACTGGCCCAGGCCGCGATAGGCGTCGCCGAGGTTGTTCCAACGGATGGCGACCGTCGGATGCCGGGGCCCGTGCAGGGCCATGTCGATGTCCAGTGCCTGCTGAAAAAGCGGCAGTGCGGCCTGGTGGTTGCCCTGGAGGTTATAGGCATTGCCCAGGTTGTTCAGTGACACGGCGACCGAAGCGTCGTGGTCTCCCACTATTCGCTTTCTCAGCGCGAGATTTTTGCGCAGGTTTTCGAAGGCCTCTTCATATCGGCCCAATTTGCTCTGAGCGGTACCGATGTTGTTATAGGTATCGGCAATCAGCAGGTCATCTGCGCTCAGAACCGCGAGGCGCATTTTCAAGGCTTTTTCATAGTAGCCCAGGGCAATGTCCAGATTGCGTTGTCGTTCGTGTAAATAACCGAGGTTGTTCCAGTAGGTCGCCTGTTGTGCGATGGATACCTGGCCATTCTGTTTAGCCGCCTCCAGTGCCTGGGTAACCAGGCGGATCGCGGTGCGGTCATCACCCCGCGCGGACACTGCCAACGCCTTGATATTCAACACTTCGGGGTTGGCCGGATCGGTTTGAAGCACGCGATCCGCTTCCTCAATCGTCGCCCGGTATTGTTGCGCTTCGAAGAGGCTTACCGCTTTGTCGCTCGCTGCCACTGTGGCGGCTTCGGCGCAACACATCATGACGAGCAGTGACCACGGTAATAGAGCTTTCAGTCCATGAAGGTGCATGAGGGGCCTTTCAACGATCCGTTATTTGCAGTGATGCTAAGACGCTCATGGTTTACAGACAAATTTAAATGTCTGGTTTGGAACGGCGCAGCTGCATTTGGGGAAATTGGCTCAGCTTCGTGCGTGTGCGGGGACATGCGCTTGCGCCTCTTCAAGCCTCAGTAAAAATCATAATAAAACGCCCATTCCCCAGTCTCGACGTGCTTCCAGAACATCAGGCTCCCATTGTCGACCACATTCAGATTGATCTTCGCATCCGACGAAATCTGGAAGACAAACTCAAAGCCTTCGCCCGGATCCACCCCTGACTGGCAAAACGACGGATAGCCGCCAATTTTGTGTTCGTAGGTGTGAGTGACCAGGTCGTAGTAGCTCTGCAGTTCGCCTACGCGTTGCAGCTCGAGTATCGCCTGCTCAACATCAGCCGGTACGCCGCCGCCATCCCACAGCGGAAAATCTTCCGGCACGACCTGGGCGTTCAGCGCGAAGGCTTTGAGAAACGTACCCTCCACCGGCAGCACCTTGCGCACCAACATATCCTGTGGCCCGTATTCGCGGATCACCCAATTGTCGCCCATGGGCTCAAAGGGTTCGGGAAATGGATTTGAAATAAATACCGTCACCACACGCACTCCCGTTAGTAACGGGCTGATAAAGGGCAGGGCGGGCAGGTAGAACTGGGCATAGGGCAGCAACGGCTGCCCTGCCTGATTGACCGGCACGCCTTCATCGGGACTGAACAGGAAGACGTTGCCTAGCCAGCTTTCTTCGTCAGTACCGAGAGGGCGAAAGCCCCCGGCGGTGAGTTTCAGTGTGGGACGGGCCAGGTGGTGTTTGATTTGGTGGAGGTCCATGGGGGAGGCGTCCTTGCTATCAGGTATTAGCTAGGCACTCAGGCGTGCCGTCACTTCATTCAACTGTCCGGACAACCCGTGAAGGTTGTGGCTTGCCGCTTCGGTGCGCTGCACATTGTCCAGGTTGGTACTGGCAATCGAGGTGATTTCGGTGAGGTTGCGCGAGATATCTTCGGCCACAGAGGTTTGCTCTTCGGCGGCGGTAGCAATCTGACGGTTCATGTCGCGAATGGCTTCCACCGCATGGGTGATGCGCTCCAGCATGACACCGGCCTGATTCACTTGCGCGACACTTTCTTCACTGCGCGTCTGGCCGCTTTCAATCGCCTTTGCCGCGTCTTCCGCGCCGGTTTGCACGGTCTGGATGATCTGATTGATCTCGATGATCGATGTCGCCGTACGCTGAGCCAGGCTGCGCACCTCGTCTGCGACTACCGCAAAACCGCGTCCGGCGTCACCTGCACGGGCCGCTTCGATCGCCGCGTTCAGTGCCAGCAAGTTAGTCTGCTCGGCGATGCCGCGAATGACCTCCAGCACCTTGCTGATGCGACCACTGTCGGTTTCCAGGCGACGGATCACGGTGGCGGTGTTGACGATCTCGCCACGCATCTGGGTGATGGTGTGAATGGTGTTGCTCATGACTTTTTCGCCCTGCTGCGCCGACTGGTCGGCATCATCGGCCGCCCGTGCGGCATCGGCCGCATGACGTGCCACTTCCTGGGCGGTGGCGGACATTTCGTTCATCGCCGTCGCCACTTGATCGGTACGGTTGAACTGCTCGTTGGTGCCGCTGGCGATGAGGCCGGCGATGGCGCTCAGCTCGCCACTGGCGCTGTCCAGGTCATTGGCGCTGCGCTGCAGGCGGCTGAAGGTTTCGGCAAGAAAATCGCGCAGGGTGTTGGCGGCCATGGCCAGTTTGCCTAACTCGTCTTTACGGGCACTGGCCACGCGTTCGGCAAATTTGCCTCGGCTCAGCTGCTCCACGTAGTCGATCAGCTTGCGGATGGGGTCAACCAGGTTGCGGTTGATCAACCAAAGGCTCAACAGGCCGATCAACAGCCCGGAGGCGAGCATCACGGTAGTCCCCAATATCACCGTGCGATCGGCTGCTGCGCTGATCAGCGCCGATTGCTCGGTGCCCTGCTGACGCAGTTCGCTGACCAGCTCACTCATCTGATCGCTGGTCGCGCGGTCCACACCTTTGACGGCGGCGTCGCCTGCGGTGGGGTCCGCCCCGGCGGCGATATAGGCATCGCGACCTTTTTGGTAGGCGCTGCCCAACTGACGGTGTTCGTCACGCAGGCGTTCGATGCGGGTCTTGAGTTGGCCGTCCAGGCCTTTCTGGCTGGCCAGTTCGCCGAGGATCCCCTGTACGTCGCGCTGACGGTCTTCGAATTGCTTCCAGTATTTATCCAGGTCCGCCGGCTGCTTGCCCCGTAGCAATACGTTTTTCCACTCCTGAACCTGCACCTTGAATTGCAAGTTGGCCTCATCGATCAATTGCGAAGTGTGCAACGGACCTTCGATCAGGTTGGCGTAGTTTTGCACGCCGTTGGACAGAAAATGAAAGCAGGCCAGGGCAATCAGCAATATCGCCAGCAGGCTGGCGCTCAGCAGCGTGAGGATTTGGGCTCTCAGGGATTTTTGCAGCATGGGTTGATACTCATGACAGGTTTGAGGTGCGCCGGGTTGGGCGTGAAAAAGACGTCCAAACTTCCCTGTCTGCGGTATCGGTTGGCGGCTGTGGCCGCGCAAGCTATTAGCCTTGTCATCGGCGTGGTAGAGCGGTTCTTGAGGGGAGTTCGACCGGCGGCGTTAGGAATTTTTGTTGTGTTTCCCTTGGAGATATCCTGTTGTTTGGAGTTGAGATGAAGGGCGGCTTTCGGCCAAAAGCAGTCGCTCAGGTGAGACCGTTTTCGACCCTAAGCAGTCGGTCTCGGTCAGCTTGAATAAGGCAGCAAGAAACGGATAGTAAGTGCTGGACGAATTCCAGCCTGATACGACTCCAACTAATAGGAGTTTAACCATGGCGTTTCGTATAACTGGCCTTTCCCCCGAGCCATTCCAGTCACTGTTTGGATTGCCCGACCAAGAGCTAGCATCTCTCGGGATAAAGCGTTACATGGTCGACAGCAACCCAGGCTTTCCTGACCGTATCGAAATAAAGGATGCAGAGCTAGGTCAGAGTGTGCTTTTACTCAACCATCTCTCTCAGCCAGCCGAGACGCCATACCGTGCCTCACATGCGATCTTCATAAGGGAGTGGGCTACGCAAGCTTATGACGCAGTCGATCAGATACCCGAGTCTATGCGAATCCGTCTGCTATCACTTCGTGCATTCACTGATGATGGGATGATGCTCAATGCCGACGTCGTAGATGGAATAGCGATAGAACCTGTTGTTACTCGGATGTTTGCTGATCCAGGGGTTAGTTACATTCACGTTCACAATGCCAAGCAGGGTTGCTACTCCGGGCGAATAGATAGGGCGTAGTCGCCGCAGTCTCGATGGCTCGTTCCGCTTTCGACTTTTCTAGTCACCAACTTTCCGCTATTGGCCGATTTCTGCCTGTCGTAGCGGGCAGTAATCGGCCAGAACCGGATGTTTAAAGCTGGGGCAATGAACTCGTCGAATTTCTTCCCGCTTTAAGAGTTTGCCGA
>NZ_JAFLXH010000038.1:0-63615 GCF_019891515.1 Pseudomonas sp. Wu6
CTGCCGGGTTACCCACGGATTCAAGCCTGCGTTCGGCCAGCGTGGTTTAACGGGGCGCCTGAGATCAAGATCAAAAGCAGATCAAGATCAAGAGCGACTCGCTTCGCATCGTGGTTACGGTTGAGCGCTACAGAGTTGTGTAAATACCTATGCCCCGATGAGGAAGAGTCAGTGAGTGCATCCGTAACTGACACACCGCCATCGGGGGCAAGTCGAATCGTCGCACCGCCCCTCCCACATTTGGATCGCGATCGGCACAGAATACCGGTCGGCTCTAAGGCCGCCGCGCTAACGCCCCCGCAACACCCGATCAGGCATCGCAATAGCCGCCGCCAACCCCAACACCGACACCCCCGCACTCACCATCAGCAAATGCCGAAACGTCATCGCCAACTCCCCCCGCAACGCATCCCGTGCCTCACCCGGCGCAGCATTGAGCCCATCGAGCAGCACATTACCGGAGCTGCCCTCGGTCAGCAGCGCGCCACTGGCCAAGTGGGCAAAACTGGCATCGCGCAACAACGCCAACAACAATGCCGACATGCACGCCACCCCCACCGCCCCGCCGAGGGAACGGAACAGGTTGGTGGTGCTGGTCGCCACACCAATATCGCGCTGCTCCACCGAGTTCTGCGTGCCCACCAACGAGGTCGGGAACTGCATGCCCGCCGCGATCCCGCACAACAGCATGAACAGCGAGGTCAGCCCGACGGCCTGGGGCGCGCTGAAGGCCATGCCGAGAATCGCCAGCGGGCTCAACACGGCGCCACTGAGGATCATCGGTTTATATCGGCCGGTCACTGAGGTCATGCGTCCGGCGAAATAAGCGCCCATCGGCAAGCCCATCGCCAGGGGCAGCAGGTGCAAGGCCGCGCTGTCGGCGCCGGCACCGGTCACGGTCTGGTAACGCAGGGGCATCAGCACGGTCAGGGAAATCGCCTGGAAGCTGGTGATGAAAATCGTGCACCAGCACAACACCGCGCTGCGGTTGACGAACAGGTGCATGGGCAACAACGGCTCGCGCGCGCGGCGTTCATGCCAGACGAACACGCTCAACGCCAACAACGCACAGACCAGCAGCCCAAGCACTTGATCGTCACGCCACGCACGACCCTGGCCGATTTGTGTGATGCCGAGCAACAAGGCGCTCAGGCCGATGATCATCAGCACGGTGCCGAGGTAATCGATGACCGGCTTGCGCTGCGGCACCGGCAACCCCACCAGGGTGCGATGGGCCACATACCAGGCGAGCGCGCCCAACGGCAGGTTGATCAAAAATACCCAGCGCCAGGACAGGTACTCGGTCATGTAGCCGCCCAGCACCGGCCCGGCGACGCTGGCCACCGCGTACATGCTGCTGAAGTAGCCCTGGTAACGCCCGCGTTCACGGGGCGCGATGATGTCGCCGATGATCGCCTGGCTCACCGAAATCATGCCGCCGGCACCGATGCCCTGGATAATCCGCGCCAGCACCAGTTGCTCCATGTTGTGCGCCAGGCCGCAGAACAGCGAGGCGACGGTGAACACGCCCATGCCGATCAGCATCATGGGGCGTCGCCCATACAGGTCACCGAGCTTGCCGTAGATCGGCACCGCCACCGTCATCGCCACCATGTAGCCGGAGATCACCCAGGCCAGCAGGTTGACGTCATGGAACTGCGCGGAAATGGCCGGCATCGACACGGCGACAATGGTCTGGTCCAAGGCGCCAAGAAAGATCGCCAGCATCAGCGCGGCAAGAATACTGCGCACGGCGGGAACAGCGGGAGCGGACTGATTGAGAGGGGTCACGGCACAACCTTCGAGCAAGGCACGCAGGCAACGGCAGCCTGCGCAAATGCTGAATACGATAGCAGGCTATTCGATAGCCTCGTAAGGAAGCCCGACGTAATTTTCCGCGATGGTTGTGCGCCCGGCCTCGGAATTCATGAAGTAGTCCAGCTCACTCTCGGCAATACGCCGGGTGAAGTCATCCGCCTGGGGAAACTGATGCAGCATCGACGTCATCCACCAGGAAAACCGTTCGGCCTTCCACACCCGCCGCAGGCAGATGGCGGAATAGCGCTCAAGCAATTCCACACGCCCCTCGCCATACACCTTGAGCAGGATGCGAAACAATGTGCTCACATCACTGGCCGCCAGGTTCAAGCCCTTGGCCCCGGTAGGCGGCACAATATGCGCAGCATCGCCGAGCAGGAACAGGCGCCCGTACTGCATCGGCTCCACCACGAAACTGCGCAGCGGCGCGATGCTTTTTTCAATCGACGGGCCGGTGACCAGTTGTTCAGCCAGGTCGACCGGCAGACGGGTTTTGAGCTCGGCCCAGAAGCGCTCATCCGACCAGTCGGCCAACGGCTCCTGTGCCGGAACCTGCAAGTAGTAACGGCTGCGGGTCAGCGAACGCATGCTGCACAGCGCAAAGCCACGCGGGTGCGTGGCGTACACCAGTTCCGGGTGCACCGGCGGCGTATCGGCAAGCATGCCCAGCCAGCCGAAGGGGTAGACGCGCTCGAACACCTGCAGCGCCTCGGGCGGAATCGACTGACGGGCCACACCGTGAAAACCGTCACAGCCCGCGACATAATCACACTCCAGGCGAAAGGCCTGGCCCTGATGCTCGAAGGTCAGCCAGGGCTGATCACTTTTGAGGTCATGGGGCTGTACGTTCGAGGCTTCATAGAAGGTCGTGGCGCCGACAGCCGCACGGGCCGCCATCAGGTCGCGGGTGACTTCGGTCTGGCCGTAGATCATCACCGACTGGCCACCGGTCAGGGTCTTGAGGTCGATGTGGGTGAGTCGGCCATCGCGCGCCAGGGCGAAACCGTCATGCACCAGGCCCTCGGTGTCCATGCGTCGGCTGACGCCGGCCTCGCGCAGCAGATCGACCATGCCTGGCTCCAGCACCCCGGCGCGGATGCGGCCCTGCACGTGGTCGGCGGTCTGGCGCTCCAGGACGAGGGTCTGAATGCCAGCGTTGTGCAGCAATTGTCCGAGCAGCAATCCGGAGGGACCGGCGCCAATAATGGCGACTTGGGTTTTCAGCGTTTTCATTATTTTTATGGCCTGCTGGCTTCACCCGAACCGAACGAGTGAAAGAGTTGTCATTGGACGTGTAGCTGACATTTTTCACCTGAGCGAGCAGCATAAGAAGGTGAAAACTGCTTTAAAGCCTGCGCTTTTTGCCAATCGGGGCGATTACCGCACCACTATCCTGAGTATCGGATTGAAAACATGACCAACACCGCGATTCCGGTCTTCAAGCTTTACGGGGAAAGCCAACAGTGGCCGACGCCCGATTTGTTGCACTGTGAAACCATTTCCCGGCGCAGCCGGGAATACCAGTGGGAGATCCAGCCCCACCGGCACGCGGACCTGTGCCAGCTGCTCTACGTGCATAAAGGCCAGGCACACCTGGAAATCGAAGGCCAGCGCACCACGCTCGACGAAGCCAGCCTGCAAGTGCTGCCGCCGCTGTGTGTGCACGGTTTTCGCTTTTGCGAAGATGTCGAAGGTTATGTGGTGACCCTGTCAGCGCCCCTGGTCAGCCATTTACAAGCGCAACTGGGCAGTACGGTCGATGGCCTGCACACCCTCGGCAGTTACCCCGCGGGCAAGGACAGCGACTACCTCAATAGCCTGTTCGTGCGTTTGCAGGACGAATACGCCGGCGAACAACCGGCACGGGACATGATGATGCACGCCCTGGTCAGCGTGCTGCTCGTGTGGGTCAGCCGCCAGGCGATCCAGCGCCGCCACCCCAGGACACCGCGCAACCGTGAGTATTTCCGACGTTTCACCCAACTGGTCGAACAGCATTACCGCGAGCACCCCAAGATTGAAGACCTGGCCCACAAACTGGGCATCTCGGTCTCCCATCTCAATGGCACATGTCGGGAGTTGGGCGGGCAGCCGGCCCTGCAGATCATGCATGACCGCCAGTTGCTGGAAGCCAAGCGTTTGCTGACCTACACCAGCATGACCATCAATGAAATGTCCGAGGTGCTGGGGTTTTCCGACCCCACCAACTTCTCACGGCTGTTTCGCCGCCGGGTGGGATTTTCGCCCAAGGCTTTTCGCGAGCAGTTGAAGCAGAGCTGAATGTGCGAGGGGGCAAGCCCTAATACTGTAGGAGCGAGCTTGCTCGCGAAAAACTCACAGGCACCGCGTTCATTCAGGAAGCACGCGTTATCGTTGACGTTTTTCGCGAGCAAGCTCGCTCCTACAGACTGGCATTGGGGCACGCCCACTCCCATAGTGATGTGCAGTGCTTTGAGAATCAACGCAGGGCGCTGAAACTGCCGGTGTGCGGGACGCATTGGTTTTGGTGGCAACTGATGGCGAACGCCGACGGCTGCATTCGCGTCTGCTCGACGCGATAGGCGGCTGTGCCATACAGCGCAGTAGCCAAGGCGCACAGGCTGAAAATCGTCAGGTACTTTCTGGTTTTAATGCTCATGGCACAGACCTCAGCACGGATCTACAAGGTGCTGGTTAAAGCATAGGTCACTCAGGGCAAGTTGCCATGATTGCAGGCCATTCAGCGCGCTTATGCCGCTTCAGAGACCGACATCCCACTCAGGCTCTTCGGGAAACCGCTGCACCAGGAAATCCAACAGGCTGCGCAACGCCAAGGGCATGTGTTTGCGCGAGGCGTATACCGCGTAGATATTCATCTGCCGTGGCTGCGCATCCGGCAGCAGACGCACCAGTTTGCCGCTGCGAATCAACTCACCGGCCTCATAGCTGGGAAGCATCGCCACCCCAACGCCGGCCAGAGTGATGCGCAATAACGTGCCGGCCTCGTTGGCGGTGATATTGCCGTGCACCGCCACCGACACATGTTCACCACGCTCTTCGAAATGCCACAGGCTCTTGCCGAAGTAGGAGTGGGTCAGGCAGTTGTGCCGGGCCAGGTCTTCGACTTTCTGCGGTGCCGCATGCTCGCGCAAATAGGCTGGCGTGGCGCACACCACCGAGCGGCATACGGTCAGGCGTCGGGCGATCAGGTTCGGGTCCAAGTCGTTACTGGTGCGGATCGCCAGGTCGATGCGCTCGTCCACCAGGTTCACCGTGCGGTCGAGCATTTGCAGGTCGACTGTCACCAGCGGGTAGCGTCTGACGTACTCGGCAATCGCGGCGCCCAACTGCGCCTGGCCGAACGAGGTGCTGACACTCAAGCGCAATAGCCCACGCGGGGCATCATCGGGCTCGCTGACGGCGGCCTGCATATCGCCGCAGAGCTCCAGCAATTGCCGGCAACGCGGCAGGGTTTCACTGCCGGCAGCGGTGAGGCTGAGCTTGCGCGTGGTGCGGTGCAGCAGGCGTGCGCCGACCCAATCCTCCAGCTCGGCCAGGTAACGCGAGACCACTGGGCGCGATAGGTCCAGGTGGTCGGCGGCGGCGGATTGGCTGCCCAGGTCCACCACGGTGACAAACACGCGCATTGCTTGAAGACGATCCATGATTTGCCCGATTTCAGAAACAAACTATGTTCCAGCATCGCATTTTTTGTGGTGTTTTATGCAACTAAGCTCTGTTCACCCCTTACCGAAGGCAGGAGCTGCCCCGATGTTCTCGACGTTCAAACGCTTGACCCTGGCGACTGCCGCCCTGGCTTTCACTGCTCATGCCATGGCGGCAGACTTGAAACTTGAGGTGTACAACCCGGGCGAGGCCGCCATCTTCCCGGTCAGCTCGGTGCTGGTCAGCGGCGCCAAGGACGCGATCCTGGTGGACGCGCAATTCGGCAAGGGCCAGGCCGAGCAACTGGTGCAGAAAATCCGCGCCAGCGGCAAGCACCTGACCACCATCTACATCAGCCACGGCGACCCGGACTACTACTTCGGCCTCGACACCCTGACCGCCGCCTTTCCCGACGCGAAAGTGCTGGCGCCACAACCGGTGGTCGACCATATCAACGCCACCGTCGCCGGCAAGCTGGCGTTCTGGGGCCCGAAAATGGGCGCCGACAAACCGGCCAGGACCCTCGTACCGCAAGTGCTCGAGGGCCACAGCCTGACGCTGGAAGGGCAGCAACTGGACGTCATCGGCCTGGACGGCCCGCAGCCGGACCGCAGCTTTGTGTGGATTCCGTCGATCAAGGCCGTGATTGGTGGCGTGGTGGTCGCGCAAAACATCCACGTCTGGATGGCCGATACCCAGACTGCACAGTCCCACAAGGATTGGCTGGCCACCCTGCAACGCATTGAAGACTTGAAGCCGACCACCGTGATTCCGGGCCACTACCTGGGCACCCCATCACCCGCTTCGGTCGCGTTCACCGCCGACTACATCAAGGCCTTCGACATCGAAACCGCCAAGGCCAAGGATTCCGCCGCCCTGATCGCGGGCATGAAAAAGCGTTACCCGAACCTCGCCGACGAGAGCTCGCTGGAATTGAGCGCCAAAGTCGCCAAGGGCGAAATGAAGTGGTGACTGGTTTTAAACCCTGACCTTTACTGGAGAACGTCATGAGCAAGATCGCAATCATTGGTGCCACCGGCCGTGCCGGTAGCCAACTGCTGGAAGAAGCGCTGCGCCGTGGGCATACCGTCACCGCCATCGCACGCAATACCGACAAACTGGCCGCACGCCCAGGTGTCACGGTCAAACAAGTGGATGCCCTGGAGGCCGATGCCCTGCAACAGGCCGTGAGCGGCAGCGACGTGGTGATCAGTGCCGCACACTTTGCCACCTTGCCCGCCAGCGCCGTGCTCGGTCCGGTCAAGAAGGCCGGAGTCAAACGCCTGTTGGTGGTGGGTGGCGCCGGTTCGTTGCTGTTGCCGGACGGCAGCCGCGTGATCGACAGCCCGGGCTTCCCGGCGGAATACAAAGCTGAAGCCAGTGCGGGAGCAGCGTTTCTAGACGTGCTGCGTCAAGAGCAGGAACTGGATTGGACCTTCCTGTCGCCGTCGGCCCTGTTCGATGGCACCGAGCGCACCGGTCAATTCCGTCTGGGCCAGGATCATTTGCTGGTGAGCGACGACGGTCAAAGCTCGATCAGTTTCGCCGACTTCGCCATCGCCATGATCGATGAAGTGGAAACGCCGAAGCACTCGCGTCAGCGCTTCACGGTGGGCTACTGATACAACCGGGTCTGCAATGTGGGAGCGTACACCGCCGTCTGTAGGAGCGAGCTTGCTCGCGAAAAACTCACAGGCACCGCGTTCATTCAGAAAGTACGCGTTATCGTTGACGTTTTTCGCGAGCAAGCTCGCTCCTACAGAAAGCCTTAAGGCAAGCCCCCCTCCCACATTTGTGGCGTATCCGGCGCCTGCAATTTTTCAATAGGGCCAATGACTTTCTCATTTGCCCAGCCTCCCCCTCCCGTGGCCTGATTCGCCCTTGTTCATCCAAGGCAGGCCCATGCAAAACGTTCAGGCAAAACCCACCACCGCCGTGTGGCTGATGATCAGTGTGGTGCTGGTCGCCCTTAACCTGCGCCCGTCGATGGCGGCCGTGGGGCCCTTGCTGTCGTCGATCCGCGCTGATGTGCCGCTCAATTTCAGCAGCGCCGCATTGCTGACCATGTTGCCCGTGATGAGCATGGGCCTGGCGATGTTCTTCGGCATGGGCCTGGCACGGCGCTTTGGCGAATACCGCAGTATCGTGGTGTCGCTGCTGGTGATTGGCGCAGCGACACTGTCGCGGTTGTGGCTGGATTCGGCGTTCGCGCTGATTGTCAGTGCCATGGCGGCAGGCGTCGGGATTGCGCTGATCCAGGCGTTGATGCCGGCGCTGATCAAGTCGCGCCCGGGCGACAATGTTTCAGTGTTCATGGGCCTGTATGTCACCGCGATCATGGGCGGCGCCGCACTGGCCGCGTCGTTTGCGCCGTTTGTGCAAGTGCACACCGGCAGTTGGCGCATCGGCCTGGCGATGTGGGCCGGGCTGGCGCTGCCGGCCCTGGTGTTCTGGTACGCCCAGCGCTCGGCGTTACCCGCCTTGCCTCAGGTCGACAGCGGCCCGCAGGCATCGTTTTTCGGCAATCGCCGGGCCTGGTTGCTCGCCCTGTTCTTCGGCTTCGGCACGGCGTGCTACACCTGCGTGCTGGCGTGGCTGGCGCCGTATTACGTCGAGCAGGGCTTGCGTGAGCAGCATGCCGGTTTGCTGCTGGGTTTGCTCACCGCCATGGAAGTGGTCTCCGGCCTGGTAACGCCCGCCATCGCCAATCGCCGCCGGGACAAGCGCGGCGTGGTGGCGGTATTGCTGGTGCTGATCCTGATCGGCTTCGCGGGCCTGATCCTCAGCCCCCGGCACCTGACTTTGCTGTGGCCGTGCCTGCTCGGCCTGGGTATCGGCGGCTTGTTTCCCATGAGCCTGATCCTGTCCCTGGACCATCTCGATAACCCGCGCCGCGCCGGTGGCCTGACCGCGTTCGTGCAGGGTATCGGCTACCTGATCGCGGGCCTGTCGCCGCTGATCGCCGGAATGATCCGCGACCAGTTGGGCAGCTTCGAGGGGGCCTGGTGGTCATTGGCGGCTGTCGTGGCTGTGATGCTGCTGATGGTCATGCGCTTCAATCCGGCGCATTACGCGCAACATATCCACTGAGGTCGTGTTGTAAACAGTATTTGTCTCACCCAAAACATAGAAGAGTCCTACAGAGCTTTCTATTGGTACGAGCGTTCCGTTAACATTTTGCTCAGTCTTGTACTGAATTCGGTACAAAGGGTTTACGGACGAAACCGATGCTAAACAGCAACTTGCTCAGAAAGCTCGATATGCAGGACTTGATGGTGTTTATCGCTGTCTACGACCAGAGCAGCGTTACCGACGTGTCTGAAACGCTGTTCGTCAGTCAGTCCACCGTCAGCTACAGCCTGAAGAAACTGCGCACCAGTTTCGAAGACGAGTTGTTTATCAACACGCGAGCGGGCATGCGTCCGACGTACAAGGCCACCACGATGTACGGCCACGTACAGAAAATCCTCGAAAGCATCAACCTGTGCCACGCCGGAGGCCAGGCCTTCGACCCGACCCGCGAGGCCGTGACTTTCAATGTGTGCGCCCCGGAATACTTCGAACACCTGATCCTGCCGCGCCTGCTGAAAAACTTCGACCGTGCCGACCTGCCGGTGATCGTCAATGTGCAAAAGCTGGAAGCCGACATTCCCGCCGACGACTTGCGCGAAGGCCGCCTGGACCTGGTGATCGGCTTCGGCCCGAACTTTCACCGCGTCCATAAAGACTTCAAGCGCCAAATGCTGCTCGAAGACGACCTGGTGTGCGTCTTCGACAAACGTTCGGCGCCGCGGGAAGCGACGTTCAGCCTGCAAGCCTTCGTCGAGCGACGCCATGTGTTTCCCACGCCGTGGACCTCCGCCACCAACATGATCGACGGCTGGCTGGCGCGCCAGGCGCACAAACGCCAGGTGATCGCGCGGGCCAACAGCTACAGCGCGGCGTTGAAGATGATCAGCGGCACCGACTTTATCGTGACCCTGCCACGCCGCGTGCAAAAGCTGCTGGCGCCGACCTCGGCGTACGGGTGTTGCGAAGCCCCGCAGGGTTTGCCGGGCTTCACCCTGGACATGCAATGGAACCAGGCCAGCGAACAGGACAGCGCCAATACCTGGTTTCGCGAGCAGGTGGTCAAGGTGTGTGAGGATGAAGCGGCAAGCGGCAAGCTGAAAGCGGCGAGCTGAAAAAGCGGCAAGGGGTGCGGTCGCCTTGACTTGGCGCTTGCAGCTTGCCGCTGCTTCTTTCCTGCACGTTACACCGGGAGCGCAAGCCCACGATCACTCATGAACGCTTCCAGCCGTGAGCGCATCCAGCGTTCCGCCGGGTCGGTGTCGACGTGGCTGAGCCAGACCATCGACAAGTCCAGGGTCGGCGTTTCAAACGGAAACGCCTCGCAGAACAGGTTCCCGCCGGCGGCCATGGCCTGGGCCGCGTAGTCCGGCAGGCTGGCGATCATGTCAGTGCCGGCAAGCAATGCCGGCAGCGAACTGTATTGCGGCACCGACAGCACCACGTGCCGCTTGCGACCGATTTCGGCCAGCCACTCGTCGGCAAACCCGGCCACGTTGGCGGTGTGGGACACCAGCACATGGGGCCGTGCGCAATATTCATCGAGGGTCAGCGGTGTGTCGGACGCATCGGCGCGCAACAGGCACGGGCGGATATGCCGCAGCAGCTTGCGCTTGGCATTCGCCGGCAGGCCGCGGGTCTGGGTGATGCCGACAGTGATATCACCGGAGGCCAGCAGGTCGGGAATGCGCCAGTAATCCACATGCTGCACCACGAACACCACCTGCGGCGCTTCCTGGCGCAGCGCTCGCAGCAACGGCGGCAACAGGCCAAACTCGACGTCATCGGACAAGCCGATACGAAAGGTCATGGTGCTGATGGAGGGGTCGAAATCGTGGGTCAGGCTCAAGGCCGACGACAGCGAATCCAGGGCCGGCGACAAGTGCTGGATGATTTGCTCGGCGCGCGCAGTGGGCTCCATGCGGTGGCCGACGCGAATGAACAACGGGTCATTGAATAAGGTACGCAGACGGTTCAGGGCCGAACTGATGGTCGGCTGGCCGAGAAACAGCTTCTCCGCCACCCGCGTCACGTTGCGCTCGAGCATCAGCGCTTCGAAGACCACCATCAGGTTGATATCGGCCTTGCGTAATTCATTGCGATTCATCGGCGCCTGCCCCTTCCCCACGACAAGCCGCAGTTTAGAAAGGCAACGGGGCGGCGTCTATGTCGGTCGATGCATCGGTTTCTATGGGGGGGCGTATCGCAGAACAGGACCAACCCTCCAGACGATCCTTTGCATTGATAGCCCGCGCGCATCAATCTATCCAAATTTGTCACTTATCATTTCTAAATGTGTCAGCCACTATCCCAAGTCTTAAGCGAAACAAGCACTTTAAAAAGAACGCTGGAGACACAAAACCATGACTAGCCCTTCCCGGCCTGCGGCTGCCCCTTCGAAAGTAGGCGCCGTACTGCGCGTTACTTCGGGCAACTTCCTTGAACAGTTCGATTTTTTCCTGTTCGGGTTCTATGCCACCTACATCGCTGCCGCCTTCTTCCCTGCCGCCAATGAATTCGCATCATTAATGATGACCTTTGCCGTGTTCGGCGCAGGTTTCCTGATGCGGCCCTTGGGCGCGATCATTCTGGGTGCCTATATCGATGACGTGGGCCGCCGCAAAGGCTTGATCGTGACGCTGTCGATCATGGCCAGCGGCACATTGTTGATCGTGCTGGTGCCCGGTTATCACACCATTGGCCTGTGGGCACCGTTGCTGGTGCTGCTGGGTCGTCTGCTGCAAGGTTTCTCGGCCGGTGCGGAGCTGGGTGGTGTGTCGGTGTACCTGTCCGAGATGGCCACACCGGGCCGCAAGGGTTTCTACACCAGCTGGCAGTCGGGCAGCCAGCAGATCTCCATCGTGGTTGCCGCCGCGCTGGGCTATGGCTTGAACGTGTGGATGGAGCCGGCGGTGGTTGCAGACTGGGGCTGGCGCATTCCGTTCGCCGTCGGTTGCGTGATCATTCCGTTTATCTTCGTGCTTCGGCGTAACCTGCAGGAAACCGAAGAGTTCGCCAAGCGCAAGCACCGCCCGACCATGCGTGAAGTGATGGCCACCCTGGTGAAAAACTGGACCGTGGTGATTGGCGGCATGCTGATGGTGGCCATGACCACCACCGCGTTCTACCTGATTACCGTGTACGCACCGACCTTCGGCAAGACCGTGCTGCAATTGAGCACCTCCGACGCGCTGCTGGTGACGTTGCTGGTGGCGGTGTCGAACTTCTTCTGGCTACCGATCGGCGGCATCCTGAGCGACCGTTTTGGCCGCAAGCCGGTACTGCTCGCCATGACTGTGCTGACCGTTCTCACGGCTTATCCAGCGCTGTCCTACGTGGTCAACGCACCAAGCTTTGCACACATGCTGGAAACCCTGCTGTGGTTCTCCTTCCTCTACGGCCTGTACAACGGCGCAATGATCCCCGCGCTGACTGAAATCATGCCGGTGGAAGTGCGCGTGGCAGGGTTCTCCCTGGCCTACAGCCTGGCAACCGCCGTCTTCGGCGGCTTCACTCCCGCCATCTCGACCTGGTTCATCCACATCACCGCAGACAAGGCTTCGCCCGCCTACTGGATGATGTTCGCTGCACTGTGCGCCCTGTGTTCCACCCTGGCGCTGTATCGCCGCGCCAACACCCGTGGCCAGGTCATGCAGGGGGCTGCGCAATGAAGCCGCTGTTCAACACCCTCACAGCCCTGGTCCTCGCCGCTCTGGCGCTGTCAGCCCAGGCTGAAGAACTCAAAGTGATGACCTCCGGCGGCTTCACGGCCGCCTATAAACTGCTCGGTCCGCAATACGCCAAGCAAAGCGGTGACACCCTGGACACGGTCCTGGGACCGTCCATGGGCAAGGCGCCGGAAGCGATTCCCAACCGCCTGGCCCGTGGCGAACACGCTGATGTGGTGATCATGGTCGGCTACGCCCTGGATGAGCTGATCAAACAAGGCAAGGTCGACCCCGCGTCCCGCGTGGAACTGGCCGACTCACGGATTGGGCTGGTAGTGAAGGAAGGCGCGGCAAAACCTGCGATCAATACTGACGCCGAGCTCAAGGCCGTGCTGAGCAAGGCCAAATCCGTTGCCTATTCGGACAGCGCCAGCGGCGTGTATGTCGAGAAGGAACTGTTCAAGAAGCTCGGCATGCCGGCCAAGGGCACCATGATCGAACGCGTACCGGTGGGCGAACAGGTGGCCAAGGGTGACTACGAAGTCGGCTTGCAGCAGGTGGCGGAATTGTTGCCGGTCAAGGGCGTGACGTTTGTCGGCAAGATCCCGGAAGACGTGCAGTCCGTTACGCGTTTTGCGGCGGGTATCCCGGTCAACGCCGAACACCCGGAAGAGGCCAAGGCATTGCTGCAGTTCATGGCATCACCCGAGGCACAACCGGTGGTGCGATCCACCGGCCTGGACTCGGTGTCACGCTGACCGAAACGGCATCTCCCGCACCAACCGCTCCAACTCCAGCGCCGCGGGCGGCAATGTCCGCCCGCGGCGCTTGATCAAGCCCACATTGCGCATCACCTGCGGTTCCACCAACGGCACACTCACCAGAATCGGGTGCTCACACGCCGGCATCGCAATCGACGGCACCATCGCCACCCCCAGCCCCGCCTCCACCAGCCCGATCATCGTGGTCACGTGGTGGGTCTCGCAGATACTCGGCTTTTTCACCCGCACACCGCGCAGGGCCTGGTCCAGCAGGAAGCGGTTGCCCGAGGTTTTGTCCACGGTGATGTAGTCATGCTCGTAGGCTTCGGTCCAGGTCACGCTTTCACGCGCGGCCAACGGATGGTCACGACGACAGGCCAGCACATAGCGCTCCTGCAGCAACAGCTCGAACTCCACTTCATCGGCCAGGCTGCCGCTGAAACTCACGCCAAAATCCGCCTCGCCACTTTCCACCGCATTGCACACTTCACCGGCACTGGCATCCAGCACCCGCAGGCGAATCTTCGGATACAGCTTGTGGAATTCGGAGATGACGTGGGGCATGAAGTAATACGCGGTGGACGGCACACAAGCGATGGTGACATTGCCCATGCGCGTGGACGCGACGTTACTGATGCCCATCAAGGCGATGTCCAGGTCGTCGAGCATGCGTTCGACCTGAGGCAGAAATGCACGGCCGACCATGGTCAGGCTGACTCGCCGCGTGGTGCGTTCGAACAGCTTTACATCCAGGGCCGACTCGAGCTTTTCAATCCGCCGGCTGAGCGCGGGTTGCGAGATTCGGATGGCCTCGGCGGCGCCCCGGAAACTGCCCTTGTCTACCACGGCGCGGAAGGCTTGGAGGTCATTGAGGTCGAAGTTGATGATCACGGAAGGCAAGCCAGGATAGACGATGTGGCGGGCATTATCGTATGGGAGCGGGTAGGACGCCATGCGGACCGGGTCGGGTCTGCGGACATATTCCAGTTACACATATGAAGTTATACATATCAGCAGGTTATCGACTGCCTGCCGCCACGCACTTGCCGAAACGGGTCAATACTTGCTGCCTGACCTACACAACGGGAGCGGTAACACCTCATGCAAACCTATCACTTTTGGGCAGACGACGAGTCGCCGGACATCGGCATTGATCTGCTGCTCCTTGCATCGCGCCAATGGTTCAGTAGGATTGAATCCTACTCAACCTCGGCGGACCTCCAGATGCGCTCGACCCAGCAAATGAGCATTACACTGCCAATTGAAATGGCCACCTTGGTCAAAGCCAAAGTCGCCTCCGGCGAATATGCCACCGAAAGTGAAGTGATTCGCGACGGCCTGCGGGCCTTGCTGGCGCGCGACCGTGCCATGGAAGACTGGCTGCGCGACGAGGTGGTGCCTGCGGCCGCTGCCCTTGAGGCAGAGCCTGAGCGGGCCTTGTCCACCGAGCAGGTTCGCCAACACATGGCGGCTAGACGCCAGCGAAAAAACCCAGGTAAACCGTGAGCTACTCGGTGGTTTTCGCACCGCAAGCCCTGGCTCATCTCGATGCTCTTGAAGACTTCATCAGCGATGCAGCCTCTGCTGCAGTGGCTGCACGCTTTGTCGACAGGCTCATCAGCCACTGCGAAAGCTTTTCTCTGTTTCCCTTGCGTGGTACGCGCCGCGACGACCTGCTGGCTGACTTGCGCATCACGCATTACCGACACAGCACCGTCATTGCCTTTACGGTAAACACCGCGAACAAAACAGTGTCGATCCTCGGCGTGTTTTATGGAGGGCAACGCTATGCAGGGTTGCTTTAGCTTCGGCAGGGTTGATGTCCACGGGTCCAATGCGTTCGGAATAGGCGAAACCTGCGCAACTTCGATACGAAAGCACTCGAAATACTTCTAAATCCTGCGGTTTAGTATAAATTGCGTGCAGCTTATTCAAGGCACTCAAGGAGGTTACCCGTGGCAACTCTGCAAACGAACACAATCCAGGCGCTGCATGAAAACCGTAACGCTCTCCTTGACGAATGGAACACCAGTCTTGAAGCTTCGGGTGCCACGCGTAACGTAAAGGGTGACGATGTCAAACAGCAGACCCGCGAATTCCTCGAACTGCTGAGCGCTGCCTTGCACCAGGGCGGTTCGCAAAATACCAACCACGAAAACTGGGCGCAAACGCGAGTATTCCTGGAAAAGCTGTCCCACAGCCGTGCCCTGGCCGGGCAGGACTCGCAACAGACCGCCAGCTTCATTTTCGCCCTCAAGGGCCCCCTGTTTGCGTTGCTGCAACGCGAGTACGCCGAACAACCGGCGCAACTGGGCGAACAACTCTGGGAAATGTCCGAGCTGCTCGATGCACTGGGCATGCACACCATCCGCACCTTCCAGAAATCCCGTGAGTCGGTGATCAAGCGCCAGCAGGAAGAACTGCTGGAACTCTCCACTCCGGTGGTCAAGCTGTGGGATGGCGTACTCGCCCTGCCGATGATCGGCACCCTGGATTCGCAACGCACCCAGGTCGTGATGGAATCGCTGCTGCAGCGGATCGTCGACACCGGCGCGGAGATCGCCATTATCGATATCACCGGCGTGCCAACCGTGGATACTCTGGTAGCCCAGCACCTGTTGAAAACCGTTACCGCCATCCGCTTGATGGGTGCCGATTGCATTATCAGCGGCGTGCGTCCGCAGATCGCCCAGACCATCGTGCATCTGGGCCTGGACCTTCAGGGTGTGGTGACCAAAGCCAACCTCGCCGATGCATTGGCTCTGGCGCTCAAACGCCTGGGTGTCAATATCACCAAGGCTGTTTAAGCATGGAACGCATCCCTATTTTGCAGATGGGCGAGTTTTTGCTCGTGACCATCCAGGTGGACATGCACGACCAACTCGCGCTGACCTTGCAGGACGACCTGTCCGAGCGTATCAGCCGCACCTCGGCGCGCGGCGTGCTTATCGATATCTCGGCGCTGGACATGGTCGACTCCTTCATCGGCCGCATGATCGGCACCATCTCCGGGTTGTCCCGGATCATGGATGCACAAACCGTACTGGTCGGCATGCAGCCTGCGGTCGCCATTACCCTGGTGGAGTTAGGCATGACCCTGCCCGGCGTCGCGACCGCACTCAACGTCGAGCGCGGCATGAAGCTGTTGCGCGACCGGGTAGAACACTCATGAACCAAGCCAGCAGCGGCACACACCCTGTGCTGATAGAACAGGACGTTGTGCTGGCTCGACAATTGGTACGCAGACTGGCTCAGGACTGCGGCATGCGCTTGATCGACCTGACCAAACTGGTCACGGCGGTCAGCGAGTTGGCGCGTAACACCGTGGTCTATGGCGGTGGTGGCTACATGGACTGGGCAGTGCTCGAGAAAGACCACCGCCCCGGCGTACGCCTCACGTTTCGCGACGAAGGGCCGGGCATTCCCGACCTCAAGCTGGCGATGACCGACGGCTGGACCTCCGGCGGTGGCCTGGGCCTTGGGCTCACCGGAGCCAAGCGCCTGGTGGACGAGTTTGAACTGGACACCGAGCCTGGCAAGGGTACCCGCGTGACGATCACCCGATGGGCCTGAATATTCCCAGCGCGCTCACGCACGTGCTGTTGATTGAAGATACCAGCCAGATCGGCCACGCCCGGCGCACGGCCCAGCACTTATCCGAGTCGCTGGGCTTCGATGAGACCGATGCGGGGCGCGTAGCGCTGGTCGCCACCGAGCTTGCCAGCAATATCCTCAAACATGCCACGCACGGTGAGTTGCACCTGCGCGCCACCGGCAACGGCGGCGTCGAAATGATCGCCATCGACCGTGGGCAGGGCTTTGATATCGACAGCGGGCTGGTGGACGGTTTTTCCACCGGGGGCACCCAGGGCATCGGACTGGGGGCAATATCGCGCCTGGCGCAGGTGTTCGATGCCCACGCCGATCAGCGTGGCGCAGCGATACTGGCCAGGCTGACGCCGCGTGCCGCAACGACCCGGGATATTCGCTATGGCGTCAGCCAGCACTCGCTGCATAACGACCCTCACTGCGGTGATGCCTGGCACCTGGCAATCGAGCCTGGGCGGTTCAGCGTAATGATGGCCGACGGGCTTGGCCATGGCGAATACGCCGAGCAGGCAGCCCGAGCGGGAGAGGAGGTGTTTGCACAGAATGCCTTCATGGATTCGACGGTATTGATGAGCGATATGCACATCGGCATGAACGGCACCCGTGGCGCCGCAATGGCGGTGGCCCAGTACGATGCCGTGGCCGAGACGCTCAGGTTTACCGGCATCGGCAATATCGGCGGCAGCCTGATCGGGCCTGGCAAGCCGCGCGGGCTGGCCTCCCACCCGGGTATCGTCGGCGTGCAGTTTCGCAAGGCCCAACCCTTCGACTATGCTCAGGTGGCCGATCAGTTGCTGATCCTGTACAGCGACGGCCTGCAATCACGCTGGAATCTTTCGGACTATCCGGGGCTCGTCCACCGCCACCCCGCCCTGATTGCCGCCATCCTGCACCGTGACTTCTGCCGCGGCAGGGACGACGTTACTGTCTTCGTGATTGCCCTGGAGGCCATCGATGGCTGAAACCACTGCCTCGCTCGCCGCTGAAATCCAACGCCTGCGCCAGGAAGCGGATGCCCTGCGCGCGGAGTTGGATGAAACCAACCAGGGCGTGCTGGCACTGTATGCCGAACTGGACATGCAAGCCGACCAACTGCGTGAGGCGTCAGACCTCAAGAGCCGTTTCCTGTCGTACATGAGCCATGAGTTCCGCACGCCCCTGGGCTCGATCCTGAGTATCACCAGCCTGCTTGCCGACGAACTGGACGGCCCGTTGAGCCCGGAGCAACACACCCAGGTCGGGTTTATCGCCAGCTCGGCGCGCGAATTGCGCGAGATGGTCGACGACTTGCTCGACTTGGCCAAGATCGAGGCCGGGCGCATCACTATTTCTCCGGCCTGGTTCGATATGTTCGACATGTTTTCGGCGCTGCGCGGAATGTTTCGCCCCATCGTGGACGCATCATCGGTCGACCTGATCTTCGAGAAGCCTTCCGGCCTGCCCAAGCTCTATACCGATGACAAAAAACTCGCGCAAATACTGCGCAATTTCATTTCCAACGCCCTGAAATTCACCCTGCAGGGCGAAGTGCGGGTCTCGGCGAGCATGGAGAGCGAACACGAGATCCGTTTTGCGGTGCAGGACACCGGCCTGGGCATACCCGCCGAGTTGCACAACAACCTGTTCGAAGACTTTTCCCAGATCGACTCGCCGCTGCAGAAACGTCTGCGCGGCACCGGCCTGGGCCTGTCACTGTGCAAGCGTTTTGCCCAGTTGCTGGGCGGCAGGGTCGGTGTTGAAAGCACACCCGGCGTAGGCTCGCTGTTCTTTGTAGTTATCCCTCTCTCCATTGCCAGCGAGAACGTCGATGAAACGTGACATCCAGCTGCTGATCGTCGACGACAATGCCGCCACGCGCTACGCCCTGCGCCGACGCCTCGAGCGCCATCACTACCTGGTGCTCGAAGCCGGCACGGGCCAGGAGGGGCTGGACCTGATCGCCACGGGAAAAATTGATGCGCTGATCCTCGACGTCAACCTGCCGGACATGAGTGGCTTCGACATCGTGCGCCGTTTGCGTACCGACCCGAACACCGCCTTGCTGCCGGTGGTGCACGTGTCGGCGGCGTCAATCGAGACCGGCGATATCATCACCGGCCTCAACGCCGGGGCTGACGCCTACCTGATCCACCCGGTCGACCCCGAGGTCCTGCTGGCGACGCTGCGCACCCTTTTGCGCGTGCGCGACACCGAATACGCGTTAAGGCAAAGCGAGGCACGCTTTCGAGAAATCTTCTTTAATATCAGCGCGCCGATTGCAGTGCTGGATGCGCAACTGAAGGTTCACGAGTGCAACCACGCGTTCGCCCAGTTGATTCACGACAACCTCAACCCCGATGCCCTGCTTGAATGCTTCGCCGGCGACCAGTATGCAGTGATCCAGGAGCTGTGCCTGCGCCTGGCGGCCGGCGAACGCTGGAAAGGCACGTTGCAGATGAAAGTCGACGGCCAACTGCGCGAAACCGAATGGCAGATATCGCCCTATGACCGTGCCGAGCTGAGCCTGGTATTTGTCGAGGACGTGACTGAATACCGCCACCGCGAGCGTCATCAACAGGCCGAACTCGCCAACGCGGCGACCCGCCTGGCACGCACTGAGGCGCAACTGCTCCAGGCCCAGAAAATGGACGCCCTGGGCAAACTCACCGGCGGCATCGCCCACGATTTCAACAACCTGCTCACCGGTATCATCACCAGCCTGGAGCTGATCAAGAAGCGCATCGAAAGCCAGCGCACCGATAAGGTCCTGGGCTATGCCGACGCCGCACTCAGTTCAGCCCTGAGCGCCGCCGGCCTGACCAACCGCTTGCTCGCCTTCGCCCGCCAGCAGCCGTTGGACACGCGGCCCATCGATATCAACGCGCATATCCGCTCCCTGGAAGAGTTGCTGGTGCGCACCATCGGCGAACACATCACCTTGAAACTGGAGCTGACCAACAACGCTGCGGTGGCGATGGTCGACCCGATCCAGTTGGAAAGTGCAGTGCTGAACCTGGTAATCAACGCCCGCGATGCGCTGCCCAAAGGCGGCAACATCTGGGTGACCACCTACCCTGCGTACTCCAACGGCAACCTCAAGCTGGAAGACGGTCCCTACATTGCGCTGTCGGTACGCGATAACGGCGTGGGCATCGAGCACAGCGTCATCGACAAGGTGTTCGATCCCTTCTTCACCACCAAGCCAGTGGGCCAGGGCACCGGCCTGGGCCTGTCGACCATCTACGGTTTCGCCCGTCAGTCCGGCGGCGATGCGCAGATCCGCAGCGTCACCCGCCAGGGCACTGAAGTGACGATCATGCTTCCGGCCGCGGAAGGTCCTGCCTCGGTGACCACCAAAACGTTGGCAAAACCGGGCAAGAGCAACGGGGAACACATACTCATCGTCGAAGACATGCCTTCGGTGCGCAGCTTTGTCGCCGAAGTACTGGCAGACGCCGGTTACCGCTGCAGCCTGGCCGCCGACGGTGACGAAGCAATTGCCTGCTTGGAGACTGACCTGACGATCAATCTGCTGCTCACCGATGTCGGCCTGCCCTACATGACCGGCCGCGAACTGGCGGACTTCGCCCGTGGCCTACGCAACGATTTGCCGATCCTGTTCATGACGGGCTACGCCGAGAATGCAGCGAATCGGCAAAACTTCCTGGGTGAACGCATGGACCTGATCACCAAGCCGTTCCATATCGATGAACTGCTCGAGAGGATTCGCCAGGGCCTGGAAGCAAAGCCTTAGCGCCGTTGAATGGGCAGACAAGTGGCGAATGTTGACGATGTTGCGGTCGGCACCCTTGAGTTTCCGATAAGCAGGCGCGACCGAGCATTTGAGGAATTGTCTGACGCGGTTAACAGACGCGCCCTTCTATAAGAAGCTTGAAGGTATGATGCCTAACACATACAGTTCTGCGCGTACTCCGACCAAGCTGCAGCTTGATCAGGTATCACTATTCACTTGAGTTGGACGCCATGAACACATTCCCTTCGGAGGCTCCGATGGCCACCATCAAGAAAGTCGATAAGCCGCGCAAAAAAGGTCGTCAGCGAAGACCTGACGTTTCTCGATGTTCGGCAAGCCGCACGCGATGGCCAGAAAATCTTCGACCCCTTTGTGATCAACTGTAATGAGCCCTGACGCTCACAGTCACACTGAATAGAGATCATTTCTTCGCACGCTGCACAGCGATACGTTTGGGCGTGGCATCGATTGCACTGATGATTACTATCGAACCGAGCGCCTGCTCAATTACTACAACTGGTTTCTATAATCGGCTCCAAATTCCCTCCCCCTCGCCTGACTTCAGGCGACGCTCACCCCGGAACTGAACACCATGCCAAATGCCAGCCAGGCCCCTCGCGGCCTTCCCGAACATAATCAACAGAGTGTCAAACAGCAGTGGTTGGCGATTCTTTCGGTCGCCGTGGGCGCGTTCGCCCTGGTGACCAGCGAGTTTCTGCCCGTGGGCGTGCTCAACGACGTCGCCAGCGACCTCGGCATCAGCGCCGGCCACGCGGGCCTGATGGTGACCCTGCCGGGCATCATGGCCGCCCTCGCGGCGCCGCTGCTGTCGGTGATCATTGGCAAGATGGATCGCCGCTACCTGCTGATCGGCCTGACATTGGTCATGATCATCGCCAACCTGGTGGTGTCTTTGGCCAGCGACTTCAGCCTGCTGCTGTTCGGGCGCGTGTTGCTGGGCATCAGCATCGGTGGTTTCTGGGCGACGGCCATCGCCCTCAGCGGCCGCCTGGCCCCCAGGGGAGTGGACGTCGCGAAAGCCACCTCGATCATCATGATGGGCGTGACCCTGGCCACCGTACTGGGCGTGCCGGTCGGTACCTGGTTGAGTGGCCTGATGGGCTGGCGCATGACCTTCCTGGTCACCGCGCTGCTGGGCGTACCGGTACTGCTGGCGCAGGTCTTCCTGTTGCCTCGACTCTACCCGGAGAAGGCCATCCTCGTGCGTGACTTGCCGGCGTTGTTTATCAACCCACGTGCCCGAGTCGGACTGATCGCCGTGTTGCTGATCGGCCTCGCGCACTTTGCCGCCTACACCTACGTCGCGCCGTTCTTCAAGAACAGCGCAGGCTTCGACGGGCCGACGATCGGTTCGCTGTTGCTGATGTTTGGCGTGGCCGGTGTGGCAGGTAACATTTTTGCCGGTTTCGCCGCCAATCGCAGCGTGCGTCACACCCTGCTGCTGGTCGCGCTGATGATCGGCACCAGCACCGCCCTGTTCCCCTACTTCGCCACCGGCATGATCGGCGCCACGATGCTGATCGCGCTGTGGGGCTTCGCCTTCGGCGCCTTCCCGGCGTGCGCCAGCATCTGGATGTTCGTGGTCGCGCCCCAGGACGTGGAACGTGGCATGCCGTTATTCGTTGCGCTGTTCCAGGTGATCATTGCGCTGGGGTCGTTCTTTGGTGGACAGATCGTTGACCACCTGGGCACTTCGGTGCTGTTGAGCCTGGCCACAGCGTTGGTGGGCGTAGGCTTCGTCACCGTGTTGGTGCTGGGTCGTAACATCAGCAATCGCCTGGCGGCGCAGCCAGCCTGACCAGACAACACACTAAAAAGCCTGCCGAGCATTGATCGTTCCCACGCTCCGCGTGGGAATGCATCCCGTGACGCTCCGCGTCACTATTACGCAGGTGCCGGATTTTGCGCTGAAAGCAGGACGCTCCGCGTCCTGGGCGGCATTCCCACGCAGAGCGTGGGAACGATCATGTAAAAAGCCTGCTGAGCATTGAGCTCGGCAGGTTTTTTTTGTTTCAGTGTCCGGTCCTGAATAAGGTGTAAGCCTTATGACCTGTCTTCAGGAGCACTCAACGGATACGGGAAAAGACGTATTCAGCGTGATTACACGCTCGCTTTTAAAGTCGTAAGCGGCTATTTCGGAAAGGCTTGGTAACGAGAATTCCCGCAGTGAAACTTGAGCATCCAGGCCGCTAAGCTAGCCTCAAAAGAGTCGCCGGTTTGGCGACGTACTTGCCAGGGAGCTTATATGCCAACGAGATATCGCGACGCGGTCACAGGAGAATACGTGACAGAAGGTGAGGCAAAAAAAAGGCCGCGGGAGACGGTCAAGGAAACGGATAAAAAGCCGCCAGCCAAACCGAAGGGTAAAAAGTAGGATCAAAGAATGAAAGCGATTGCCGTATGTCCAGACAGACTTGCCAAAGGGACGCACCTCATCCAATGTAATGACCAACGTCATTACAGGAGGACTTTTCCCATGGCATCTATCAACGTTCGTATTGATGACGACCTGAAAGCGCGCGCCTATCTCGAATTGGAGAAGCTCGGCGTCACGCCCTCCGAGCTGATGCGTCAGGCGCTGCAGTACGTCGCCGAGCGTGGTCAGCTGCCATTCAAGCCCGTGCTGATGACGCAAGAGGATGAGGCCTTGATGGCCACGGTACGTGAACGCTTGGCATCTCCCCAGCGAGTGAAGGTCTCGTTAGATGACCTATAGCCTTGATTTTGATGCACGCGCATTGAAGGAATGGCAAAAACTCGGCGACACTCTCCGCCAGCAGCTCAAGAAGAAGCTGGTGGAGATTCTGAACAACCCCCGCAACGAAGCCAATCGCCTGCATGGACTCCCTGACTGCTACAAGATCAAATTACGCAGTAGCGGCTACAGACTGATCTATCAAGTGATCGATCAGGAAATTACCGTCGTCGTGGTGGCCGTGGATAAGCGGGAGCATGATCAGGCCTATCGCAAGGCGAATGAGCGCTTGAGCTAACCGTGGGTTGATAGCCCAAAAGACGCCCCAAACGGAAAAGCCCCGTAGCTTATGCAGCTACGGGGCTTTTTCATGTAATGGCGGAGAGATAGGGATTCGAACCCTAGGTACCGGTGAAGGTACAACGGATTTCGAATCCGTCCCATTCGGCCACTCTGGCATCTCTCCAACGGCGCGCATCATAACAGTGTGTTTCACGGAAGCAAACCCCAAAGGCGATTTTTTTCCGTGCTATCAGATGCTTGCGTCGATTAAAGCGGTACGCCGAGGCGCTTGGCGACTTCTTCATAGGCTTCGATGACGTCACCGAGGCCCTGGCGGAAGCGGTCTTTGTCCATCTTCTTCTTGGTGTCCTTGTCCCACAGGCGGCAGCCGTCCGGGCTGAATTCGTCGCCCAGGACGATGGAGCCATCGTGGAATACGCCGAATTCGAGCTTGAAGTCCACCAGCAGGAGGCCGGCGTCGTCGAACAGCCTGCTCAGCACGTCGTTGACCTTGAGGGACAACTCTTTCATGCGTGCCAGTTGTTCAGCGGTGCCCCAACCAAACGCCACGACGTGGGATTCATTGATGAACGGGTCGCCCTTGGCGTCGTCCTTCAGGAACAGCTCGAAGGTGTAAGGGTTGAGCTTGAGGCCCTCCTCCACGCCCAGGCGCTTGACCAGGCTGCCGGCGGCGTAGTTGCGCACAACGCATTCGACCGGAATCATGTCGAGCTTCTTGACCAAGCATTCGTTATCGCCCAGCAGTTTGTCGAATTGGGTCGGAACACCGGCTTCTTCGAGTTTCTGCATGATGAAGGCGTTGAACTTGTTGTTCACCATGCCCTTGCGATCAAGCTGTTCGATGCGCTTGCCGTCGAACGCCGAGGTATCGTTGCGAAACAGCAGGATCAGGCGGTTGGCGTCGTCGGTCTTGTATACCGACTTGGCTTTGCCGCGGTAGAGTTCTTCACGTTTTTCCATGATGGGCTCCGCTTTGAGTGAGGTGGGCTAGGCGATGTGGCGCCAGTCGAGCCCTGAATCTTGATCGGCCAGTTGCAGCCAGTCCGGGTCGCACCCGAGGGTGTCGACAAAACATTGCCGGGCAAGCGTCGGCAGGTTGTTCTTGCTGCTCAGGTGGGCCAGGACCAGGTGTTGCAGGTCTTGCCAGCCCAACTCATACACCAGGTACGCCGCCTGATGGTTGTTCAAATGTCCCAGTTCGCCGCCCACCCGCTGCTTGAGAAAGTAGGGGTAATGACCGCGAGCCAGCAAATCTCGGCAGTGGTTGGACTCGATTATCAAGGCATCGAGGTCGCGGTAACCGTCCAGCACCTTCGCGCAGTAGGAACCCAGGTCGGTCAGTACGCCGAAGCGTCGCTCACCATCACTGAATACATATTGCGTCGGCTCCTGGGCGTCGTGAGCGACGGCGACGACACTGATGCTCAGGGCACCGATCTGCAGCTGCTCGCCACCGGCCAGGAAACCTGCGGGCTCAATGGGTTTGCGCATCCCGCGCAATGTGCCACGACTCAGGTACACCGGAAGATTGTAGCGTCGAGACAGCAAACCCACGCCATGCACGTGGTCGGCATGTTCGTGGGTCACCAGAATCGCGCTCAGCTGCGCAGGGTGAACCCCCAGGCGCAGCAGGCGCCGCTCGGTTTCTCTTAACGAGAAACCACAATCGACCAATATGTACGTGTCGTCATGGGCGACCAGCGTGCCGTTCCCTTGGCTACCGCTACCGAGAACAGCAAAACGCATCGGATCAGCCCAGGTTGTCCTGAATCACACCCAATACTTTGCGCGCTGTTTCAGCTGGCGCGACAGTGTTGATGTTTTTCTCGACGGTGACTTGCACGCTCTCGCCGACCTTGCTCAAACGAACCTGATAACGCTCGGCGCGGGTCTCGACTTCTTCCTTGGTCGGCTGGCTGCCGAACAACTTGCCGAAGAAACCTGGCTCGTCGTCTTTTTTCTCGGCCTTTTCAGCCACGTTGATGTAGTAAAGACCCAGGCTGCGGTTGATGTCCTCAACGCGCCAAGGGCCTTGCTCCAGTGCGCGACCTACGCTGGCCCAGGCACGGTCCAGGTCTTCACCCAGGTTCAGCACCACGTTGCCGCTGCCATCTTCGGTGAGGCTGACGCGGCTGGGTGTGTCGTAATCACGTGCGGCGAGCAGGGAAACCGAGCCGCCCTTCTCCGAGATGCGGCTCATGCTGGCCAGCATCTCGTCGACCAGCGCGGCGTCGACGCCGGTATTGACCGAGCGCGGCGTGAAATCGACGCTGGCGGTGCTGCCGGCAGGGCGCTCGGCGCTGACCACATAGACTTCACTGGTGTTGCGCTGTACGCCTGGCTCGATGCGCACACGCACACGGGCCTCGCTGTCGGCGGCTACACCGCCAGCCAACAGGCGCTGGGCCATGTTGGCGGACAACTCACGACCTTGCTGCCACGCCGTGGTGAACTCACCCGTCTGCGGGCGCTGCTCGTCGATGCGAAAGCCATTGTCCTGGAAGAACTGCACCGCCACCGGCCAGACTTCGGCAGGTGGGCGCTGAGCCACGATCCAGCGGTTGTCGCCACTCTTTTGCAGGCTGTAGTCGCTCGCCTCGGCCACCGCCGTGATCGGCTGCGGACGTGGCACCACATATTCGCCCTTGGCGGTGTCGTCGGCGACATTGCGCGGAATCGGCAGCAGCGGGTCGAGACGCTTGGCGACGTTCACGTCAGGCGGCAGTTGCATCGGTTTGGTTGCTTGCGCTTCCAGGTAATCGCTGCCACGGTCACGGAAGTAGCCTTCCGGGCCCCATACCCAACCGCAGCCACTGGTGCTGGAGATAATCAAGGCAAGTGCGGAAAGTCCGGCCAATCGCTTCATGCGTAGTGCTTCCTCAATTAAACCAGGACGCCGGACTGGCGCAGGGCCTGTCGCAGCGGTTCGTGAAAGGCTTCGCTGAGACGGGTGAGCGGCAGACGGATACCGTCCGGCATCATGCCCATTTCAGTCAGCGCCCATTTCACGGGAATAGGGTTGGATTCGGTAAACAGTGTCTTGTTGAGCGGCATCAGCTTTTCGTGAATCGCGCGGGCGGTCACGGCATCACCGGCAATGGCGGCGGCGCACAGGTCGCTCATGGCACGCGGGGCGACATTGGCGGTCACGCTGATGTTGCCTTTGCCGCCCAGCAGCATCAGCTCCACGGCGGTGGCGTCGTCACCGGAGTACAACAGGAAGTCGCTGCTGACGCCGGCCAGGATGTCCTTGGCGCGTTGCAGGTCGCCCGTGGCTTCCTTGATGCCGATGATGTTCGGCACGGTGGACAGGCGGATCACGGTCTCGGCCTTCATATCGCACGCGGTACGAGCCGGTACGTTATAGAGGATCTGCGGGATCTGGACGGCTTCGGCGATGGCTTTGAAGTGCTGGTACAAGCCTTCCTGGGTCGGCTTGTTGTAGTACGGCGTCACCAGCAGGCAGGCGTCTGCGCCGGCCTTCTTGGCATTGCGGGTCAATTCGATCGCTTCCCGCGTCGAGTTGGCGCCGGTACCTGCGATCACGGCGATACGGCCCGCAACCCGCTTGACCACGAACTCGATCACCTGGATGTGTTCTTCCACGTCGAGGGTGGCCGACTCACCGGTGGTGCCGACCGCCACGATGGCGTTGGTGCCTTCTTGCAGGTGGAAGTCCACCAGTTTGCCCAGGCTGTCCCAGTCGAGATGACCTTGTGCATCCATGGGTGTGACCAGTGCCACCATACTGCCCGCAATCATGCAACCGCTCCTGCCGGAAAAAGAGAGCCGTAATGGTACTGGCGCCAAGATGCTTGTACAAGCGAAGTACCGTGCGAGGATGCGTTATGGCGCAACTAAACGACGGGCAATGCCATCATTGGGCCAAAGCAGCGCCTGAATCAGGTCGTTCACGCAATGAAAACGCCACCTCCTAGCCCTTGGCGACGCTTTTCGCTACCCTTGATCCTTTGATCGGTACCGCCCTGGCGGTATCGACCGCTCATCGCTTTAGGAAGGCTGCATGTCCACCCCCACAGTTCGCGAACAATTCCTTGTTATCAGTGCCCTCGGCGCCAACCCCATGGAGCTGACCAACGTCCTGTGCCGCGCCAGCCATGAGAACCGCTGCGCCGTGGTGACCTCGCGCCTGACCCGCCATGGCGAGTGCAGCGCTCTGGTGCTGCAGATTTCTGGTAGCTGGGACGCCCTGGCGCGCCTTGAGACCGGCCTGCCGGGCCTGGCCAAGAAGCACGACTTCACCGTCAATGTAGTGCGCAGCGCTGCCCTGGAAAACCGCCCGCAGGCCCTGCCTTATGTGGCGTATGTCAGCTCGGCCTATCGCTCGGACATCGTCAACGAGCTGTGCCAGTTCTTCATTGACCACAACGTCGAACTGGAGAACCTGACCTGCGACACCTATCAGGCGCCGCAAACCGGCGGCACCATGCTCAATGCCACCTTCACTGTGACCTTGCCGGCCGGCGTGCAGATCAGTTGGTTGCGCGACCAGTTCCTGGACTTCGCCGATGCCCTGAACCTTGACGCGCTGATCGAACCATGGCGCCCACAGAACCCAATGTAAGGAAGGACTCATGCCGGTAGCCATCGACACACCTGTAGCCGATTTCCAAGCCCAGTCCACAAGCGGCCAGACCTTCAGCCTCGCAGCCCTCAAGGGCAAGCAAGTGGTGATCTACTTCTACCCCAAGGACAGCACGCCGGGCTGCACCACCGAAGGCCAGGGCTTTCGTGACCAGTACGCAGCGTTCAAGGCCGCCAACACCGAGGTGTTCGGCGTGTCGCGTGACAGCGTGAAGTCTCACGAGAACTTCAAGGCCAAGCAGGCGTTTCCCTTCGAGTTGATCAGCGACAAGGACGAGGCGGTGTGCCAGCTGTTTGATGTAATCAAGCTCAAGAAGCTCTACGGCAAGGAATACCTGGGCGTGGATCGCAGCACCTTTCTGATCGACAGCGAAGGTGTACTGCGTCAGGAATGGCGCGGCGTGAAAGTGCCGGGGCACGTAGACGCGGTGTTGGCGGCGGCGCAGGCGCTGAACGAGGCCTGATTGGCGCTTACAAGGCGATCAGGCCTTGCGCAGCCAGTAACGGTACACACCAGCAGCCTCTTCTTCCTGGACCAGCGTATGCCCCGCCAGCCTGGCAAAGGTGCGAAAGTCCCGCTGGGAACCGGCGTCCGTGGCGGTGACCTTGAGTACGGCACCGCTGGCCAGTCGATTGAGTTCCAGCTTGGCCTTGAGCAAGGGCAACGGGCAATTGAGGCCGCTGGCATCGAGTTCGGCGTCAAAGGCGACAGCGTCGATCATGGTGTTACTCCAGGCAAACATTTGAGCGGCTTAGAATATCTGGTCCGAAGCTCAGTGTCCGGCTACAGTAAGCTCTTTGTCGAAAGGCTTTGTGCATGAATTTTTTGCGCCCTACCCTGCTGACGCTGGCCTGCCTGCTGGCCTCCCCGGCCTTCGCTGATGAGCTGCCGTCACTCGGCGACGCCAGTTCTGCCATTGTCTCGCCGCAACAGGAATACCAACTGGGCCGCGCATGGCTGGCCTATCTGCGCGGCCAGGTCTCGCAGCTCAATGATCCACAGCTCAAGGATTACGTCGAAACCAGCGTGTACAAGCTGGTGGAAACCAGCCAGGTCAACGACCGGCGCCTGGAATTCATCCTGATCAACAGCCCGCAGCTCAACGCCTTCGCCGCACCCGGCGGGATCGTTGGGGTCAATGGCGGCCTGTTCCTCAATGCCCAGACCGAAGGTGAATACGCATCGGTGCTGGCCCACGAATTGGCGCACTTGTCCCAACGCCACTTTGCCCGGGGCGTAGAAGCGCAGTCGCGCATGCAGATCCCGATGATGGCTGCCCTGCTCGGTGGCATCATTGCCGCCGCAGCCGGTGCCGGCGATGCGGGCATTGCCGCGATTGCCGGCTCCCAGGCCGCCGCGATCCAGGAGCAGCGTCGATTCTCTCGCCAGAATGAACAGGAAGCCGACCGTATCGGCATCCTCAACCTGGAGAAAGCCGGCTACGACCCGCGCTCCATGCCCACCATGTTCGAGCGCCTGATGCGCCAGTACCGTTTCGATGCCAAGCCACCGGAATTCCTGCTGACGCACCCGGTCACCGAATCGCGGATTGCCGACACCCGCAACCGCGCGGAACAAGCCAAGCCTGGCGGCAAGGAAGACAGCCTGCGCTATCAGTTGATTCGCGCGCGGGTGCAACTGAAGTATGAAGACACGCCGGGCCTGGCCGCCAAGCGTTTCCAGGCACAGCTGGATGAGAACCCGAAAAACGATGTGGCGCGTTATGGCCTGGCCATCGCCCAGATCAAGGGCACCCAGCTTAAGGAAGCACGGGAAAGCCTGGCGCCGCTGCTGGCCAAGGCGCCCAACGACATTACCTACAACCTGGCGCAGATCGAGCTGGACATCACCAGCAATCGCATGCCGGACGCCCAACAACGCACCGACCGCATGCTGACCCAGTACCCCAGCAACTATCCACTGAACCAGGTACGCGTCGATCTGCTGCTCAAACAAAACCGTACCGCCGATGCGGAAAAAGCCCTGGACGGCTTGCTCAAGTCCCGCCCGGATGATCCGGACGTGTGGTATCAGGTCGCCGAGACGCGCGGTTTGTCGGGCAATATCATTGGCCTGCATCAGGCGCGCGCTGAATACTTCGCCCTGGTGGGCGATTTCCAGCAAGCCATCCAGCAGCTGGACTTTGCCAAGCGTCGCGCCGGCAACAACTTCCCACTGTCCTCGCGAATCGATGCGCGCCAGCGTGAGTTGATCGAACAGGAACGCCTGGTGAAAGGGATGATGAGCTAAACCCATCGCCCACAAAAAAGCCCCGCCATCCTTCAATGGCGGGGCTTGATCGTTCCCACGCTCTGCGTGGGAATGCCAGCCGGGACGCTCCGCGCCCTGGTTTCAGCGCAAGATCCGACACTTGCGCAATGGTGACGCAGAGCGTCACGGGATGCATTCCCACGCGGAGCGAGGGAACAATCAAAGGCGCACAAAAAAGCCCCGCCATCCGTCGATGGCGGGGCTTTTTATTGGGCTGGACGACTACTCGGCCAGCTTGAAGGTGATGAAGCTGGCACGCCCCTGACGCAACACACGCATCGACACCGAACGATTCTTCGGCAACGCCTTGGCGATGTCGGTGAATTCCTTGGTGTTATCGATTGCCTGGTTGTTCAGGTGGGTGATCACATCGCCCGGCTGCAGGCCGATCAAGGCGGCTGGGCCATCCTGGACCTCCTTGATTACCACACCGCTCTTGAGGTCGAAGGCCTTCTTCTGTTCAGGCGTCAGCTCAACCACGGCAATGCCCAGGCGATTGCTGCTGCGCTCGGCACCCGGCTTGGCGTTACCCAGGGCATCCAGGGTCGCACCCTCTTCCGGGATTGCGCCAACAGTGAGCTCGACGTTCTGGCGCTTGCCGTCCCGAATCACTTCCAACTTGGCTTTGCTGCCCGCTTTCAGCGCGCCTACCAGATGCGGCAAGTCGGCCGACATGATGATCGGCTGGCCGTTCATGCTCAGGATAACGTCGCCGACCTGCAGGCCACCTTTGGCAGCCGGGCCGTCATCCTGGATCTGTGCGACCAGCGCACCCGCAGGCTTGTCGAGACCGAACGACTCTGCGAGGTCCTTGTTCACTTCCTGGATCACCACACCCAGCCAACCGCGGCTGACTTTGCCACCGGCCTTCAGCTGATTGGAGACGTCCATGGCCACGTCGATCGGAATCGCGAAAGAAACCCCCATGAACCCACCGGAGCGGGTGTAGATCTGCGAGTTGATCCCTACCACTTCGCCCGCCAGATTGAACAGCGGACCACCGGAGTTGCCCGGGTTGATCGGCACGTCGGTCTGGATGAACGGTACGTAGTTTTCGTTTGGCAGGCTGCGACCGATGGCGCTGACGATGCCCTGGGTGACAGTGTGGTCAAAACCGAATGGCGAACCGATTGCCACGACCCACTGGCCCGCTTTCAGGTCCTGGGACTTGCCCAGTTTAAGCACCGGTAGGTCCTTGCCTTCGATTTTCAGCAAGGCAACGTCCGAACGTGGGTCGGTGCCGACCAGCTTGGCTTTCAACTCACTGCGATCGGCCAGGCGCACGAGGATCTCGTCAGCATCGGCAATTACGTGGTTGTTGGTCAGGATGTAGCCGTCAGGCGAGATGATGAACCCCGAACCCAGGGACTGCGCTTCACGCTGGCCACCGCCACCACCGCGCGGGGCGCGGGGTTGCGGCATGCCTCGCTCGAAGAATTCGCGCAGCATCGGCGGCAGGCCTTCCAGGTCCGGCATCTGCTGGTTCGACACCTTGCGATCCGGCAATTTCTGCGTAGTACTGATGTTCACCACCGCAGGCGAGGCCTGCTCCACCAGCTGGGTGAAGTCAGGCAGTTCGACCGCTTGCGCGGGCACGGCCTGACCCAGCACCAGCAGCGTGGCGACTATGGATAGGTACGACTTCAAACGTGGTATCGACATACAGCTCCCGTTACGACGAGCAGGGTTGAGCGACAGGGTTCAAAAAACACCGAAAACCGCGACCGACATTTTTTGTTCCGCGAACAAACAAGGCCAGGGCCGAGAAGCCCTGACCTATAAAAAACATAAGGATTTTTTGCAAGTGAAAATGCTGATCCAGACATTTCATGCTCTCGGCAGGCACCCTGGCATGGGGGCAGAGTGAAAGATCAGGATGAACACTGGATTAACGACTCACGGTTTGGCTGCGGTCTTTTCACCGCGAACCGACAATGCGACGCGCTCGGCGGTGCCGATCGGGATTTCCCCCACCACCGTCACCATTATCTCGCCGTCCACCGTATTCAAATGCCGGGATACCGCAACCGTAGGCCCAAGCTGAGTACGCGTCTGCGACACGCTCGCACCGTTGGTGGTTTCGAGAAACACCGAAAAACGTGCAAGCCCATCGTCATACATCAGGCTGTCGATGGTGGATTTTGTCTGAGGGTCTGTGCGCGACGCATTCCGCGTCAGCTCAAAGCCAGCTGGCAGCCAATTCAGGTGCCACGCATTCGAGGCAGGCGCTTGCACGGCATTGCTATGGTCAATCGCGACAGGGGTGCATTCGCTGCTGGGCTGCAAATCATGGTCAGTGGGTGGCGCGGAGGTGTTCAATCGCACAAACTGAAAGCGCTCCAGCAGTTGCCCTTGCTCACTGAGCAACAGCGACTTGAGGGGCAATGCAGTTTCACGGTCCAGGTGCAGCTCGAATCCATAGCGGTCATGGTCACGCGGAGTAATCGACACGATAACCGCATTACGACCGGCCACGCGAGATTTGCCGATGACGGCCAGATCATAAAATTGACTGAGTTTTTGTGGGTCCAGCGAATATGACGCGGCGTCACGGGGACTGCCCAGGCCGGCCACAAGTGTGCCGCTGACGCACTGTGCATGCCCCTCTACCCGTACCACTTCCTGGGCAGAACCATCGAGCTGCAACAGACGCTCCCGGACCTGACCGTTCTGGACGAGATGCCAGATGTCGTGGGTAGAAAAACTGCCGTTACGCTCATAGATGAACGTACCTTGAAAGCTTTGCTGTCGCTCTGCACGCCCAAGTCGAGTCAGCCAGTCTTGGGCTTCATCGGCGTGGGCGGGTAGTGCAAACCAACTACTGAGCAAAAGCGTAAGGAGCGGTATGGCGCGCATAGGGCTCCTTAACGGTTCAGCGGTTTTCCAGGCTTGCTGCACGAGCGTATGGCAGGGCACTTTCAGCGTTCTTGCCAGCTGCTTCCTGTGCATGTTGGCGCAGGTAGCCTGGTAGACGCTGATCTTGCCAGCCGGATTGCCCTTGAAGCACACCGTTAGCCATAGGGCCGGCGGTGTCAGAGCTTTCCTTGTAGCCAGCCAGTACAGCCGGGCCTTTGACTTGCGGACCGGCCATGACCGGTTGCTGAGTCTGCTGGGCCAGTTCGACACCTGCGATTTCGTCCTGGTTGTACAGACGAACACCGGCCAGTACGGCGACGGTCACCGAAGCAGCGACTGCCAGACGACCCAGGCTACGCCATGGACCACGAGCAGCTTTTGCCGGAACGGCTTCATCGGCCAACGCGGCAGAAACGGCCGCAGCAATATCCAGACGAGGGATTAGAAGATCCTTGTGCATCACCGCCCGAGCGACTTGGTAACGAGACCAGGTATCACGGGTTTGGGCATCATCAAATGCGTTGAGCACTCGACGAAGTTCCAGTTCATCCGCTTCGTTATCCATCACTGCGGACAGCGATTCCTGCAGGGCATCACGACTCATGGCGGTTCCTCTCTTGGCTGTCGCCGCTGTCTTTAGTTTTCCTGCAACAACGGTTGCAAGGCTTTGTCGATGGCTTCCCGGGCCCGGAAAATCCGTGACCTTACAGTCCCCACCGGACATTGCATGACGCTCGCAATGTCTTCGTAACTCAGACCATCGAATTCACGTAAAGTTAACGCCGTACGCAAATCTTCTGGCAGTTGCTGAATCGTTCGATGAACGGTTCCCTCGATCTCGTCGCGCAGCAAAGCACGCTCCGGCGACTCGAGATCTTTGAGGCCGTGATCACCATCATAGAATTCAGCATCTTCTGAACTGACATCACTGTCTGGTGGGCGGCGACCGCGAGACACCAGATAGTTCTTCGCCGTGTTGATGGCGATGCGGTACAGCCACGTATAAAACGCGCTATCACCGCGAAAATTGCCCAGTGCACGGTATGCCTTGATAAAGGCTTCCTGTGCAACGTCCTGCGCTTCATGGGTGTCGTGCACAAACCGCACGATCAACCCGAGAATTTTGTGCTGATACTTCAGCACCAACAGATCAAATGCGCGCTTATCGCCGCGTTGTACGCGCTCGACCAGCTGCTGATCCTCTTCCTGGGTTAGCATGAACACTCCTCGTTGTACTCGAAGGAGGCTTGCATAACTAAACGATCAGGCTTGCAAACATAGACTCGGGCTTTTCGCAAAAGTTCTCCCCCTTCAAGCAAGTTTCCGGCACGCACTGATTTGGCACACACGAAAAACGCAGCTCAGGCAACGCCGGCTGCGCGAATAATCTTGTCGTCGGTCTTCTGACGCGTCCAATGCTCCCGACGGGCCAATAAACACAACGTCTTCCCAGCTTTCGGGCAACCTGCTATTGAGTCGGGGCCTATGCAAAAAGTTCCCGCTCGCTGACCGGCTGTGAAACCGAAGCTGTGCACCGTAATCTCACAATGCCACGAATGCCTGGCTATTGTGCCGCTCCACCCCTCTATATACTAGTGGCCTGTGTGCCCCTTTGATTCGCCGATCCAGGCGTCCTGCTTGCGCCTCCTCTCCGGATCGCTTTTTGCGGAATCCATTCAATGAGCCAACAGTTTCAACACGATGTCCTGGTGATCGGCAGCGGTGCCACCGGCTTGAGCCTGGCGCTGACCCTCCCCGGCCATCTGCGCATTGCCGTCCTGAGCAAGGGCGACCTGGCCAACGGTTCGACATTCTGGGCGCAAGGCGGTGTTGCTGCCGTGCTGGACGACACCGACACCGTCCAATCCCATGTCGAAGACACCCTCAATGCCGGCGGCGGCCTATGCAATGAAGAAGCGGTGCGCTTCACGGTCGAGCATAGCCGCGAAGCCATTCAATGGTTGATCGACCAGGGGGTGCCCTTCACGCGCGATGAGCATGCAGGCAACGACGACGGTGGATTCGAGTTCCACCTGACCCGTGAAGGCGGCCACAGCCACCGCCGCATCATCCACGCCGCCGACGCCACCGGCGCCGCCATCTTCAAGACGCTGCTCGATCAGGCCCGCCAACGGCCCAATATCGAATTGCTGGAGCAGCGCGTCGCCGTCGACCTGATTACCGAAAAACGCCTGGGCCTTGCCGGCGAGCGCTGCCTAGGCGCCTATGTGCTGAACCGCGCCAGCGGTGAAGTCGACACCTATGGCGCGCGCTTCACCATCCTTGCCTCGGGCGGCGCAGCCAAGGTCTACCTCTATACCAGCAACCCTGACGGGGCCTGCGGCGACGGCATCGCCATGGCCTGGCGCTCGGGCTGCCGAGTGGCGAACCTGGAATTCAACCAGTTCCATCCCACGTGCCTGTATCACCCCCAGGCCAAGAGCTTCCTGATCACCGAGGCTTTGCGCGGCGAAGGTGCGCACTTGAAGCTGCCCAATGGCGAACGCTTCATGCAGCGCTTCGACCCACGCGCCGAACTGGCGCCGCGCGACATCGTCGCCCGCGCCATTGACCATGAAATGAAGCGCCTGGGTATCGACTGCGTCTACCTGGACATCAGCCACAAACCGGAGGCCTTCATCAAGACGCACTTTCCCACCGTCTATGAACGTTGCCTGACCTTCAACATCGACATCACCAAAGGCCCGATCCCGGTGGTGCCTGCCGCGCATTACACCTGCGGCGGCGTGATGGTCGACCAGCATGGCCGTACCGACGTGCCCGGCCTGTACGCCATCGGCGAAACCAGCTTCACCGGCCTGCACGGCGCCAACCGCATGGCCAGCAACTCGCTGCTCGAATGCTTCGTGTACGCGCGCTCGGCAGCGGCGGACATCCTTGAACAACTGCCGCGCATCCCGGTACCCGCCGCCCTGCCCCGCTGGGATGCCAGTCAGGTGACGGATTCGGACGAGGACGTGATCATCGCGCACAACTGGGACGAGCTGCGCCGCTTCATGTGGGACTACGTGGGGATCGTGCGCACCAACAAGCGCCTGCAACGGGCACAGCACCGGGTGCGTTTGCTGCTGGATGAAATCGACGAGTTCTACAGCAACTATAAAGTCAGTCGCGACCTGATCGAACTGCGCAACCTGGCTCAAGTCGCCGAGCTGATGATTCGCTCGGCCATGGAGCGCAAGGAAAGCCGGGGCCTGCATTACACCCTGGACTACCCGCAGATGCTGCCCGAGGCCCGCGACACTATTCTGGTGCCAGCCACCTACGGCGACTGAACTTCAAGCGTACGCGCAGGCGCCGGTGCACATCGGCGCTCTGCGAGTCGCGAGGCACACAAAGGGAGCGCACCCACCGCTCACCCTGCACGCGATAACGCAGCACCACCACCAGCGGCAGCGCCAGGCTGTCGGGCCGCAGTTGCACGCTGTGCCAGCCGCGCTCGGCGCTGAACAATTGCCAGCCCTCTTCATCGCGGCGCAGGCCGCGAATCGACGAGCGATGAGTCAGCAGGATATGTCGCGGCAACACCCACGCGGCGTGGGCCAGGCACACCAGCAGGCCAAGGGAGGCAAAAGGCAGGTCGACCACCAGGCAGGCACCCAGCGCGAGCAGCTGGGCAAGCAGATACGCCGCCAGCAACAGCCGTGAGGCCTGCCAGCGGCATTCAAAACGGTTACTTGGGCTGGACACGGTCCAGGATCATCCGAACCATGCGCTGCAGCTCCGGATCTTCCGATTCGGCGCGCTCCATGAACCAGCCGAACATGTCCTGGTCCTCGCATTCCAGCAATCGGACGTAAAGGTCGCGATCCACCTGGTTGAGCGTTGCGTAGACTTCTTTGGTGAAAGGCACCAGCAACACGTCCAATTCCAGCATGCCACGACGGCTGTGCCAGTAGAGGCGATTGATTTCTACATCTTCGACCATGGAGCGCTCCTCAAATAGAGCGCAAGTATACAGGCCCGACGGCACCGGACCAGTCGGCTTTGGTCGCGCCCCATGGAAACTATGCATTTGCCGGGCGCCCCTCTATGATGCACCCATGACTTTTTAACCTGCGATGACCCATGGCCGACTCTGCTTTCTTCTGCTCCCTGACCCACGAAGGCGTTCTTGCCGTCCGCGGTGCTGACGCTGCCAAGTTCCTGCAGGGCCAGTTGACCTGCAACCTCAATTACCTGAGTGACACCCAGGCCAGCCTGGGCGCGCGCTGCACGCAAAAAGGCCGGATGCAGTCCAGTTTCCGCATCCTGTTACAAGGTGACGGCGTGCTCCTGGCCATGGCCAGCGAACTGCTCGAACCGCAACTGGCGGACCTGAAGAAATACGCGGTGTTCTCCAAATCCAAACTCACCGATGAAAGCGCCGCGTGGGTGCGTTTTGGCCTGGCGCATGCCGATCAGGCCCTATCCGCCCTTGGTTTGGCGTTACCGGTGGAGACCGACAGCGTGGTGCGCACCGAGACGCTGATCGCCATCCGTGTATCGCCGGGCCGCGCTGAACTCTGGGCACCCGCCGAACACGCCGAGAGCCTGCTCAGCCAATTGGCGGCCACCCTGCCGCAAGCCGAGCTGAACGAGTGGTTGCTGGGCCAGATTCGCGCCGGCATCGGCCAGGTGATGCCGCAGACCCGCGAACTGTTCATCCCGCAGATGCTCAATCTGCAAGCCGTGGGCGGGGTCAGCTTCAAGAAAGGCTGCTATACCGGCCAGGAAATCGTCGCGCGCATGCAGTACCTCGGCAAACTCAAGCGCCGCCTGTACCGCCTGAGCCTGGTTGCGGCCCAAGTGCCCGAGCCAGGCACCGCACTGTTTGCTCCCAGCCATAACAGTTCGATCGGCGAAGTGGTCATCGCGGCAAAAGCTGACCAGTCAATTGAACTTCTCGCCGTGCTGCAAGCCGAAGCTGCCGACAATGGCGACATCCGTTTAGGCAGCCTGGAAGGCCCTGGCCTGCAGTTGCTCGACCTGCCCTACGCGCTGGATCGCGATCGCGAGATCCAGCGTTGATCGCTGCACCTTTTTTTGCGACACCCTAGAGAGCATGAATGAACCAGCTGGCGGAAAAAGTCCAACAGGCTTTGGTGAAGGCCATCGACAACGATGACCTGGTTCTGCCGACATTACCGGAGGTGGCCATGAAGATTCGTCAGGCCGCCGAAGACCCGGAGATCAGCATCAGCCACTTGAGCAAGGTGATCGGTCGTGATACGGCCCTGTCGGCGCGCCTGATCAAAGTGGTCAACAGCCCGTTGCTGAGGGCGACTCAGGAAGTCACCGACCTGCACACCGCCATCACGCGGCTTGGCACCAATTACAGCAGCAACCTGGCCATCGGCCTGGTCATGGAACAGATCTTCCACGCCCGCTCCGAGGTGGTGGAACAGAAAATGCGCGATGTGTGGCGCCGCAGCCTTGAAGTAGCCGGCGTCAGCTATGCCTTGTGTCGCCGGCACAGCCAGCTCAAGCCGGACCAGGCGGCCCTGGGTGGCCTGGTGCACCAGATTGGCGTGCTGCCGATCCTCACCTACGCCGAAGACCATTACGAGTTGCTGTCCGATCCGGTCAGCCTAAACCACGTGATCGACAGCATCCATCCGATACTGGGCGACAAGTTGCTCAGTGGATGGGACTTCCCGGAAATGCTGGCAAAACTGCCGGGCCAGTACCTGAACCTGGAACGCGACAGCGGCCCGCTCGATTACATCGACCTGGTGCAGGTCGCCGTGCTGTTCTGTCACCACAACACTGAACATCCATTGGCGAAAGTCGACATGACGAGTGTGCCGGCGATGAAAAAACTGCGGCTCGATCCCTCCAGCGAAAAACTGCACCTTGAGCTGCATGAAGCACGTTCGATGTTCTATTGATCGCCGGCAACAAAGCTCACTCGCACTTTCAAGCCCGCCGATGCGCCATCATGCAGGCTGATCTGCGCCAGATGCGCACGGCAGATCTCGCCGACAATCGCCAGCCCCAGGCCGGACCCCATACCCTGCTGACTGCGTCGATAAAATCGCTCGAACACCCGGTCCCGCTCCTCCAGCGGGATACCCGGGCCATCGTCCTCGACTTCCAGCACCGCCGGCGCCGTCACCCGTAAAATCACGTTGCCACCCGGTGGAGTGTGAGCCAATGCGTTGTCCACCAGGTTGCTCAGCAACTCGTTGAGCAGCGTCGGTTCGCCACGCAGCCACACCGGTTCGTCCGCCTCCAGCGCCAGGGCAACGCCGCGCGCATGGGCCAGCGGTGCCATGGCCATGCCCAGCTCCCGCGCCAGTTGACTGAGGTCGAGCAACTGCGCTCCGCCTTCGGCAATGGCCCGGGCACCGTTTTCGATGCGGGCCAGGGACAACAACTGATTAGCCAGGTGAGTGAGACGGTCGGTGCCCTGGGCGGCGGTTTCCAGGGTGCTGCGCCACGTGGCCGGTTCTTCGGCGCGCAGGCCGAGTTCCAGGCGGGCCTTGAGCGCGGCCAGCGGCGTGCGCAACTCGTGGGCGGCGTCGGCAATAAACTGCGCCTGGCGTTCGAACTGGCCGCGCAGGCGTTCGGTGAAATGATTGAGGGAGCGCACCAGCGGGCCGAACTCATCCTGCACCTCCACCAGCGGCAAGGGCCGCAGGTCGTCGGGCTGGCGCTCTTCCACCGCCGTGCGCAGGCGCTCCAACGGGCGCAAGGCCGCGCTGACGGCAAACCACACCAGCAGCAACGCACCAATGGCTAGCATGCCCAGGCGCAACAAAGTGTCGGCCATCAGGCTGCGCGCCATGGCGACACGGGCTTCGTCGGTCTCCGCCACACGCACCTCCGCCATGCCGTTCATGTTCGGCTCGGAGACAGCCTTGAGCAGGCTCACCACGCGCACCGGCTGGCCCTGATACACAGCGTCGTAGAACCGCGCCAGGGCCGGATAATCGTCGGTGCGCGGGGTGCCGGGTGGCGGCCCGGGCAGGTTTTCATAACCGGAAATCAGCTGCTGGTGGATGTCGTTGACCTGGTAATAAATACGCCCGGCACTGTCGTAGGCGAAGGTATCCAGGGCTACATAAGGCACATTGGCGCTGAGCGTGCCGTCCACCTGGGTCAAGCCGGCGGCAATGGTGCGCGCCGAGGCCAGCAGCGTGCGGTCGTAGGCGGTGTCGGCGGCTTCGCGACCGTTCCAGTAGGCGCTCATGCCGCTGGCGAGCATCAGCAGCACCAGCAACAGCGCCAGGTTCCACAGCAGGCGCCAGCGCAGGCTGCGGGGCTTATGCATCGCGGGCTTCCAGCAGGTAGCCGAGACCACGGAAGGTGACAATGGCGATGGGCTGGCCATCGAGCTTCTTGCGCAGGCGGTGCACGTAGATTTCGATGGCGTCGGGGCTGGCTTCTTCGTCGAGACCGAACACCTGGGAGGCCAGTTGCTCCTTGCTCATCACCCGACCAGGCCGGGCAATGAGCGCCTCAAGCACGGCTTGCTCACGAGAGGTCAGGGTCATCAGTTCGCCACCAACCGTGAAGCGCCGCGTATCGAGGTCGTAAACCAGCACGCCGCACGCTTGCTGGCGCTCGCCGCCCAACACGCTGCGCCGCAGCAGCGCCTTGACCCGCGCTTCGAGTTCCGTCAGCTCAAACGGTTTGGCCAGGTAATCGTCGGCGCCCAGGTTCAAGCCATGCACGCGGTCCTTTACATCGCTGCGGGCCGTCAGCATCAACACCGGCACATTTTTTCCACGGGCGCGCAAGCGTGCCAGCACTTCGAAACCGTCCATGCGCGGCAGCCCTACATCGAGGATCACCGCGGCGTATTCCTCACTGCTCAGGGCCAGGTCCGCGGCCACGCCATCGTGCAGTACGTCGACGGTCAACCCCGTGCTCTTGAGCGCCTGGGCGACACTTTCGGCCAGTTGCAAATGGTCTTCAACCAGGAGGACGCGCATGGATTTTTACCTTATTCGGGGTGGTCGGCGCCACGCTTTGCGAGGCAGTTTACAGGCGCCGACTGCCCTGTGAAGCCCGAAAACAGTGAAAGGCAGTTGAAAGGATACTGAAAGCTTCGCCGGTTAGCATCGGGCGACGGCAGGTTACGCCTGCCAAGCTATTGAGCGATAGCACCCGAAAAACGCCTCGAAGCGTTTTCGCCAAATAAGAACAATAAATGGAGACACACATGACGTTCCCCCTACGTAAGCTCGCCCTCGCCGCCGGCTGCATGCTGTTTGCCGGCCACCTGCTGGCCGCCGATGAACCCAAGCGCCCTGAATGCATCGCCCCGGCCTCCCCTGGCGGTGGTTTCGACCTGACCTGCAAACTGGCGCAAAGCGCGCTGGTCAACCAGAAGCTCTTGAGCAAGCCAATGCGTGTGACCTACATGCCAGGCGGCGTGGGCGCCGTGGCCTATAACGCGGTGGTTGCTCAGCGCCCTGCGGATGGCGGCACCCTGGTGGCCTGGTCCAGCGGTTCGCTGCTGAACCTGGCCCAGGGCAAGTTCGGTCGCTTCGATGAAAGCGCCGTGCGCTGGCTCGCCGCAGTGGGTACCAGCTACGGTGCTATCGCGGTGAAAAGTGATTCGCCCTACAAGTCTCTCGACGATCTCGTAAAAGCCTTGAAGAAAGATCCAGGCAGCGTGGTGATCGGTTCGGGCGGCACGGTCGGCAGCCAGGACTGGATGCAAACCGCACTGATCGCCAAGGCGGCCGGGATCAACCCGCGCGAGCTGCGTTACGTCGCACTCGAAGGCGGCGGCGAAATCGCCACCGCGTTGCTCGGTGGCCACATCCAGGTGGGCAGTACCGATATCTCCGACTCCATGCCGCACATCCTCAGCGGTGACATGCGCCTGTTGGCGGTGTTCTCCGAGCAGCGTCTGGACGAGCCGGAAATGAAAGACATCCCGACCGCCAAGGAGCAAGGCTACGACATCGTCTGGCCTGTGGTGCGCGGTTTCTACCTCGGGCCAAAAGTCAGCGATGCCGACTACGCCTGGTGGAAAGAGGCGTTCGACAAACTGCTGGCCTCCGACGAGTTCGCCAAGCTGCGTGACCAGCGCGAGCTGTTCCCCTTCGCCATGACCGGCCCGGAGCTGGACACCTACGTGAAGAAACAGGTGGCTGACTACAAAGTGCTGGCCAAAGAGTTCGGCCTGATCCAGTAAACGCCCCCTCTTTTGTGTAATGCCCCTGTAGGAGCGAGCTTGCTCGCGAAGAACCCAAGGACATCCACGTGCGTCCAGACAGCACGCGTTATCGTTGACGTTTTTCGCGAGCAAGCTCGCTCCTGCAAGAGGGGCCTTGGAGTTTTCTATGCTCTTACAACGCATTTTCGCCGCCGTGCTGTTGCTGGCCTGCGCCGGCCTCGCCCTGATGGCCTGGCCGTATCAGGCGGCGTTTTCCTACGAGCCGGTCGGACCGCGCACCTACCCGCTGCTGATGCTCGGGCTGATGAGCCTGGCACTGATCTACATGCTGTTTCGCCCGCAGCCCACCAAACACACCGAAGAAGACCCGGCGCTGGACCGCGACACCCTGATCAAGATAGGCATCTGCGTGGTGCTGTTGCTGGTGTTCGCCGCCACCTTCGAATCCCTGGGTTTCATCCTCAGCAGCATGTTGATCGGCATCCCGATGGCGCGCCTGTATGGCGGCCGCTGGATGCCCAGCGTGGTGATCGTTGGCCTCATGGCTATCGGCCTGTACCTGCTGTTCGATAAAGCCATGGATGTGCCGCTGCCCCTCGGCCTGCTCGACGTTCTGGAGAACTGATATGGATACTTTTGGCTATTTGGGCCAGGGTTTCGGCGTCGCGCTGAGCCCGTACAACCTGATCACCGCGTTGTGCGGCACGCTGATCGGCACAGTGGTCGGTCTGTTGCCGGGCCTGGGCCCGATCAACGGCGTAGCGCTGTTGATCCCCATCGCATTCGCCCTGGGCCTGCCACCCGAGTCGGCATTGATCCTGCTCGCAGCGGTGTACCTGGGCTGCGAATACGGCGGTCGCATCAGCTCGATCCTGCTCAATATTCCGGGCGAAGCCTCCACCGTAATGACCACCCTCGACGGCTACCCGATGGCCCGTAAAGGGCTGGCCGGCGTGGCGCTGTCGTTGTCGGCCTGGAGTTCGTTCATCGGAGCCTTTATCGCCACCTGCGGCATGGTGCTCTTCGCACCGCTGCTGGCCAAATGGGCGATTGCCTTTGGTCCGGCGGAATATTTCGTACTGATGGTGTTCGCGATTGTCTGCCTGGGCGGCATGGCCGGTGACAAGCCGCTGAAGACCTTTGTGGCGGCGCTGATCGGCCTGTTCCTCTCGGCGGTGGGCATCGATGCCAACAGCGGTGTGTACCGCTTTACCGGCGACAACATCCACCTCACCGACGGCATTCAGTTTGTGGTGCTGGTGCTGGGCCTGTTCTCCATCAGCGAGATCCTGTTGCTGCTGGAAAAAACCCACCGTGGCCAGGAAGCGGTCAAGGCCACCGGGCGCATGATGTTCAACCTCAAGGAAGCCGGTGCGGTGTTCGTGGTTAACATCCGCTGCGGCTTGCTCGGTTTCATCATGGGCGTGTTGCCGGGTGCCGGTGCAACCCTGGCGTCCGCCGTGGCCTACATGACCGAAAAACGCCTGGCCGGTGCCAGCGGCAAATTCGGCCAAGGCGACATGCGTGGCCTGGCCGCTCCGGAAACCGCGATCGGCGCCTCCGCCTGCGGCGCACTGGTGCCGATGCTGACCCTGGGCGTTCCCGGCTCGGGCACCACCGCCGTGATGATTGGCGCCCTGTCGCTGTACAACATCACCCCCGGTCCGCTGCTGTTCCAACAGCAACCGGACATTGTCTGGGGCCTGATCGCGTCGTTGTTTATCGCCAACATCATGCTGGTGATCCTCAACATCCCGATGATCCGCATCTTCACCCGAATCCTCGCCGTGCCGAACTGGGCGCTGGTACCGGTGATCGCCATCATTACCGCGATCGGTGTGTACGCGGTTCACGCCACCACGTTCGACCTGTTCCTGATGGTCGGGATCGGCATCTTCGGCTACATCCTGCGCAAGCTGGACTTCCCGCTGTCGCCGGTATTGCTCGGCTTTATCCTTGGCGGGCTGATGGAACAGAACCTGCGCCGGGCGCTGTCGATCTCCAACGGTGCACTGGAAATCCTCTGGTCGAGCCCGATCACCTTTGGCGTGTGGGTACTGACCGCACTGATGCTGATGTTCCCGCTTGTGCGCATCTACCGCAAACGCGCCCTGCAGCGTCGTGCCGTGGCCGATGTCTGAGGTCACCTTCAAACATTGGTGGGGCACACCGCTGGTCGGCCTGGCCGGCGGTTACCTGGCCAGCCTCGTCGGCTGGCCTTTGCCCTACATGGTCGGCTCGTTGCTGGCGATCATCCTGGTGCGTTGCCTGACGCCGTGGCAGTTGGCGGAAATCCCCGGCGGGCGCAAATGCGGCCAATGGGTGGTGGGCATCGGCATCGGCCTGCACTTCACACCGGTGGTGATCGAGCAAGTGATGAGCCACTTCGGGCTGATCTTTTTCGGCGCGCTGGTCACCAGCCTGTCGAGTGTGGTCAGTGTGTGGCTGATGCGCCGCAGTGGCGAAGATCGCGCTACCGCGTTTTTTTCCAGCATGCCAGGCGGGTCCGGCGAGATGGTCAACCTCGGCGCACGCAACGGTGCCGTGTTGAGCCGTGTCGCGGCGGGGCAAAGCCTGCGGGTATTAGTGGTGGTGCTGTGTGTGCCGGCGATCTTCAAATACTTGCTGGGTGGGGGCGCGCCGCAGTTTCATCCGGCGCCGGTCAATTGGCTATGGCTGGCGTTGCTGTTTCCGATAGGTGCGCTGGCGGCCTGGGGCTGGCAGCGTTTGCGACAACCGAACCCCTGGCTGTTCGGCCCGTTGCTGGTCAGCGCGACGGCCAGTGTGATGTGGGATCTGCATATCGGCCTGCCCGATGGCGGCAGTCAGATCGGCCAATGGTTGATCGGCAGCGGTTTGGGCTGTCACTTCAACCGCCAGTTCTTCCGACGTGCGCCGGCGTTCATGGCGCGCACCTTGATAGGCACCGCCTTGACCATGGCACTGGCAACATTGGCGGCGATGGGCTTGAGCGCCCTGACCCATCTCGACCTGCGCTCCCTGACCCTGGGCATGATGCCCGGCGGCATTGCCGAGATGAGCCTTACGGCTGAAACCTTGCAATTGTCGGTGCCATTGGTGACAGCGATGCAAGTGATGCGTTTGTTGTTTGTGCTGTTCCTGGCGGAGCCGTTGTTCCGGTACTGGAATCGTCAGCCTTGAATAAGCAGCTTGTCGTGCTTGCCAGGCTTTGTGACCGTTCATCTGGACTGTCATTTCTCACAGCTGGGCATTCTCAACCATAAAGCGCATGAATTCCCGGGCAGGACTCATCAATAATCACGCTGCCTGCAGCCTGTGAACCCCTGGGAGTACACATGATGGAAGATCTTATTCAAAGCCCCCCTGGCGATGCCCGTGCACATGCACAAGTTGTGCAAACCATTGCAGTACCGGGCTCCCCCAATCGCCTGGTAATGAACCGCGCAGGAACACGCCTTTATGTGGCAAGCGCCACAGCATCGGGATCCCTCACCGTTCTAGATACCCAGCCACTTAGCGTCCTACAGACGATAGAAAATCTCGGTTCCCCGATATGGCTGGCAATCAACCCGGCAGGTTCGCGCATTTACGTGAGTGACAACAGCGCCGCATCGGGAAACCCGATTACCGTTATCGAAACCGTGAGTAACAGCGTCATCGCACGCATCACGGGGTTCACGACGGTTAATGGCATGGCATTGAACTCAACCGGCACCCGGCTCTATGTCGCTGATCACGGGGCTTCGGAGTTGGTAACCATTGACACCAGCGACCACCAACGCGTAACCGAAATACCTGTGCGTTACGCCAAGGAAGTGATAGTGGCGCCGCGTGACGACACTCGCGTTTACGTTGTGTCGGATTTAGCGGGCTGGAGCATCGTAGACCTTGAAAACAAGCCGATCGTCAGGCAGCTCGCCATCGCCCCAGGCAATCCTACTTCGATCGGTCACAGCCCACGCTACCCACGCATTTACATCACTCACCGCGACGCGGGCCGCTTGACTATCGGCGACGCCTTGATTCCTGAAGTCAGCAAGTACATCAGCGGCCTCAACGAGCCCTGGGGCGTAGCATTCAACCCCCTCAGCGAGATGGCCTATATCACTGAGAGGGACCAGATCAGCATTTATGACACCCGACTGGAAAGCATGGTCGGCACGATCGCAGGTTTCGGCAGTCCGCGAGGTATTGTGGTAGCTCCGGACGGCCGCAATCTGTATGTCGCTGATATTCAAAACCAATCGATATGCATGGTCAGGCTATAGCAACGCACGGGTCAAACAGGCGGCAATCGCCACTCAATCGGCGCCTCGCCGTTTTGCTCAAGAAACTTGTTGGCGCGGCTGAAATGCCCGCAACCGAGAAACCCGCGATACGCCGACAGCGGCGACGGGTGCACCGAGGTCAGCACCAGGTGCTTGGTGGCATCGATCAGCTTCTGCTTGCTCTGGGCATGGGCGCCCCACAACAGGAACACCAAATGCGGCTGATGCTCGCTGACCACCTCGATCACCCGATCGGTAAAAAACTGCCAGCCCTTGCCGGCATGGGCGTTGGCGTTGGCGCGCTCCACGGTCAGCGTGGTGTTGAGCATCAGCACGCCCTGGTCGGCCCAGCTTTGCAGGTAGCCGTGGTTGGGGATGTCAATGTTCAGGTCACGCTTGAGTTCTTTATAGATATTGACCAACGAAGGCGGCGCCGGCACGCCCGGTTGCACCGAGAAGCACAAACCATGGGCCTGGCCGGGACCGTGATACGGGTCCTGTCCAAGAATGACCACTTTGACCTTGTCCAGCGGCGTGGAATTGAGTGCATTGAAGATCAGCGGGCCCGGCGGATAGATCTCCTTGCCTGCGGCGTGTTCCTGGCGCAGAAACTCGCGCAGTGCGCCCATGTAGGGCTTGTCGAACTCCTCGCGCAGAGCGTGTTTCCAACTGGGTTCGAGTTTGATGCGGTCGCCGTCGGTCATGATGAGGTCATCGAGTGAAAAACAATGGGCGAACCCTAGGAAAGCCGACCCCGCTTGTCAATTGATCTGACACACCCCCGGCACTTTCCCACGGAGCGATCATACTGACCCTTCACCTTCTGGATTGAGGTCACGATGAATCTGCACTTCGAAGAACTCACCGGCAACCACGGCGCCCGCATCGGCATCGCCAGCCTGGATGCGCAACAGTCGCTCAACGCCCTCTCCCTGCCGATGATCCTGGCCCTGGACGAACGCCTGGACACCTGGGCCAAGGACCCGACGATCGTCTGCGTATTGCTGCGCGGCAACGGCCCCAAGGCCTTCTGCGCAGGCGGCGAAGTGCGCAGCCTGGCGATGGCCTGCCGGGAACAACCTGGCGTCGTGCCTACCCTGGCCGCGCAATTTTTTGCCGCTGAATATCGCCTGGATTATCGCCTGCATACCTACCCGAAACCGTTGATCTGCTGGGGTCACGGTTATGTGTTGGGCGGCGGGATGGGCCTGTTGCAGAGTGCGTCCGTACGCATTGTGACCCCCAGCAGCCGTTTGGCCATGCCGGAAATCAGCATCGGCTTGTACCCGGACGTGGGCGCCAGCTGGTTTCTGTCGCGCCTGCCCGGCACGCTGGGTTTGTTCCTAGGCCTTACCGGTGCCCATATCAATGGCCGTGATGCCCTGGACCTGGGCCTGGCCGACCGTTTCCTGCGCGATGACCAGCAAGACGAATTGCTCGATGGCCTGTTGCAATTGAACTGGCAGGAACAGACCGCGATGCAGCTCAACAGTTTGCTCAAGGCCCTGGCCCAGGACGCCGTCGACCAGCTACCCGAGGCACAATGGATGCCGCGCCGGGGGCAGATCGACGAATGGCTGGATGTGGGTGACGTGGCCAGTGCGTGGCGCGCGTTGAGCCTGCTCAAGGATCACGCTGACCCACTCCTGGCCCGCGCCGGCAAGACCCTCAGTGAAGGCTGCCCGTTGACGGCGCACCTGGTGTGGGAGCAGATCCGCCGCGCCCGTCATTTGTCCCTGGCGCAAGTGTTCCAGATGGAATACACGCTGAGCCTCAATTGTTGTCGCCATCCGGAATTTGCCGAAGGCGTACGGGCAAGGCTGATCGATAAGGATCAGGCGCCTCGCTGGCATTGGCCGGATATCAATACAATTCCCGAGGCGGTGGTGCAGGCGCACTTCAACAAGGCATGGGAAGGTAGGAATCCTCTGGCAGATCTTTCCGATTACTGACAGCTTATCGCCGGTTATCCTTAACGTTGAAGGCACAGTTACCCGGTTGATTTTCCTTGCACAGATAAACCAGTTGGTCGAACGAAGTGTTTTCGCGCTCCCAATGCAAGCTGTCCGCCAACGACATGCTGCTGGCCACGTCTGACAGGCACGGACGCAATACGACAAGCTCATCGCGCTGATTGGTGTACACACATTTTTCCACCAGCCCGCTGCGTCGATCATCACCCTTCTGCGGCGCAAACACCGCGCCCGAGAAGGCATGTATGAACTCGCCGGGCTCAACCTTGGGACCTTGCCACAGCACGCCGCTGGCCTGGTACTGGAAATAACCCGTGCCCGTCTGGATCTTCGACTTGTCTGGACAGAACTGGTTGCCCTGCGCCTGGCCAGCCATACAGACGACCAGTACAAGCATGCACATCACGTGTTTGAGCATAGACGCCACCTTCGATTACCACACCGCTTTTCCCCCAGTGAAATGTATCTGCGGCCTCAAAGCTAGCTGTTAATTCTGACAGTACCGACAAACGGCGGGCAAAAAAAAGCGGCGCATCATGCGCCGCTTCGTTCAAAACCTTTTGTCAGCGGTGACCTCCGCGCCCACCGCCGTGATCGCCACCACGCCCGTGCCCACCGTTGCCCCACCGATTGTCTCCCCATCCCTGGTTTGGATACGGCCGATAGGCAGACCTTGGGTAGTAACGTGGCGCAGGTTGGTAATAACGCGGCGCCGAATAATAACGGGGAGCCTGATAGTAGCGTGGCGCGGGTGTGTAGTAGCTGCGCCCGTAGTAACGAGGACCGCCGTAATAATAGGCGGGTGCCGGTGCGGTGTAGACCTCGGAGCGGTAGTAAGTGGTACCTCCATCGTAATAGGGCACGCAAGCTGACAGGGTCAGGCCGAGTAATGCAGTGAGCAGCAGTCGTCGATACATGGCGGCCTCCTGGACCGCGGAAGAGCACCTCCAGCGACGCTGGAGGGCGTCATTCAGATTTACTTGAATGACAGAACGTATGACATCAAAAGCAGAATCTGGTGCGTTTCAGTAACAACTTGATACATCACCAGCGGTACGCCGGAATACGTTAGCTGTATCGATTCAGTATTTTATTCAGAGGCGAAACTTTGTCTCTTACAATGATGTCATTGTGATACTGCACAGTGCCACGGAGGCCTTGGTGTGCGCCTTCCCGTTACTTACCGCCGGATTCAAGATATGAAAATTGCTACCAAGCTGCTGCTCTCATTTTTACTTTGCTCCGTGATTACCCTCGGTGTCGGCCTGCTGGGTATCAAAGGGGTCGTGCGGCTCGCCGCAGCGCTGGAATTAACGTTCTCCAACAACCTGGTGTCGGTCAGCAACACAGCTGCCACCCTGAATGGGCTGGTGGCACACAACCGTGGTTTGTACCGCTTGCTCGATGCCGGTAACGGTGACGTCGCCCAGCAGGACCGCGACCGCGTGCGCCAGGATATCGCCAACGAAGTCAAACGCAGCCAGGCGGCCTACACCACCTACCGCGCCACGCAGTTGGAAGATGACGAGCGGGCGGCGGGTGACACCTTCGACCAGATCTGGCCAACGTACCTCAGTAGCTCGGAACGCATCCTGAGCCTGCTCGACAAAGGCCAGATCGAGCAGGCACGCACCGAGCTCAATACCACCAACAATGAACTGTTCCGCCAGGCCCGCGAGCTGATCCGCGTGATGGTCGAATCCAACAACCGCCAGATCAAGGAAGGCGCCATTGCCGCCGAGGCGCTGCGTGACAGTGCGCTCACCTGGATGATCAGTGGCATCGTCCTGGCCTTCATCATCGCCATTATCGTCGGCGTGCTGATCACCCGCCTGATCACCCGCCCCATCGCTCAAGCGGTGGCGAGCGCACAACGCATTGCCGACGGTGACCTGACCCAGACCATCAGCACCGAGCGCACCGACGAAGCCGGGCAGTTGCTGGTGGCGCTGTCGGACATGCAGGGCGGCTTGAAACACACCCTGCTGGAAATCGCCAACGCCTCCGACCAGCTGGCCTCGGCCGCTGAAGAACTGAGCGCGGTCACCGAAGAAAGCACCCGGGGCCTGACCCGCCAGAATGATGAAATTCAACAAGCGGCCACCGCCGTCAACCAGATGACTGCAGCCGTTGATGAGGTGGCCGGCAACGCCGTATCGACTTCGCAGGCCTCGAGCCAGGCGACCACCGAAGCCGAGGAAGGCCGTGAGCAAGTGGCACAGGCCGTCTCCGGCATGAATTCGATGGTGGTAGAGATCAACGATTCGACGAAGTCGGTGGAAGGCCTCGCCAGCCAGGTCCGCGAAATCGGCAAGGTGATCGATGTGATTCGTGGGATTGCCGACCAGACCAACCTGCTCGCCCTCAACGCAGCGATCGAGGCGGCCCGTGCGGGTGAGCAAGGCCGTGGCTTTGCTGTGGTGGCCGATGAAGTGCGCGCGCTGGCCCATCGCACACAAGTGTCCACGGTGGACATCGAAAAAATGATCGGCGAGGTGCAAGTCGGCGCCGACGGCGCGGTAGCCGCGATGAACAAGAGCCTGAGCTGGGCCAACAACACCCAGGTGCTGGCGCAGAATGCCGGCGAAGCGTTGCAACGTATCACCGCCAGTGTGGCGAAGATCAACGAACGCAACCTGGTCATCGCGTCCGCCTCGGAGGAACAGGCCCAAGTGGCGCGTGAAGTCGATCGCAACCTGCTCAACATCCAGGACCTGTCGACCCAGACCGCCGCCGGCGCGCATCAGACCAACGCTTCCAGCCAGGACCTGTCGCGCCTGGCCACCTCGTTCAGTGTGCTGGTCGGCAAATTCAAGCTGTAAGTAGCTTGGCGCCCATCGGCGCTGTATCGTGCAAGGCCACGCACACCTTGCCCGATACAGCCCGACCTGCCCATGACCACCCCGACCCTTTGCCCCGCCTGCGGTGCCCGTAACGACTGCAGCCTGGCCGACCCGCGCACGGCCGACCAGGCCTGCTGGTGCTACAGCGTCACCATCGACCCGGCGGTGCTCCAGGCGCTGCCCGACGAACTGCGCAACCAGGCCTGCCTGTGCCCGCGTTGTGCCCAGGTGGACCAACAGCTGCGCCGCCACGATGCGCCTTGATCGCTTCCTCAGTAACCTGCCACGGTTTAATCGCAAACAAGTGCGGCTGCTGTTGGCCGAACGCCGGGTAACGGTGGATGGTGCCACGGTAAGCGACCCGCTTCATGAGGTGCGCACGTTCAGCAGCGTGCGCGTGGACGGTGAGGTGCTGCAGCCGGGCAAACCTGCACGTTATTTCATGCTGCACAAGCCGCAAGGGTGCGTCAGCGCTACCTGCGATGCACAACACCGCACGGTGCTCGATCTGCTGGATGAACCGCACAAGGACGCGCTGCATATCGCCGGGCGTCTGGACTACAACACCACCGGGCTGATGGTACTCACCAATGACGGCCAGTGGTCGCGGCGCCTGACGCAACCGGCGACCAAGTTACCCAAGGTGTATCGGGTGGAAACCGAGCAGGACATCGGCCCGGACTATGCGGCAGTCTTCAGGGCGGGCCTGTACTTCGCCTTCGAAAACCTCATCACTCAACCCGCCGAACTGGAGTTACTGGGCCCCAGGACGGCGCGTTTGAGCATCATCGAAGGCCGCTATCACCAGGTCAAACGCATGTTCGGGCATTTTGATAACAAAGTGACTGCCCTGCATCGCGAGCGCATGGGGCCGCTGCACCTGGATGCAGCGCTTGCGCCGGGCGAGTATCGGGCGCTGACTGACGAGGAAATCCGTCTCGTCTGACGACCGCTCAGCCGCTGACGGCAAAAAACCCTCTGCGCCGCTTGCGCCATCCCAAGCCTGTGCTTGAATCAAGTTCACCCGTTGGATGATGACTGGCGGGTCACCTATAACCTCCAAGAAACACCTTGCCCCGCCCGCGCGTGATTGACGGGCCGTCCCGGCAAACATCCCGCCCTGACAACCGCTGTCGGCCAGCCGCAATCGGACCGACATGGGCGCTCAGCTTCCAGGCGTATGCCTACCTGTCATAAAGCTCGTGCACAGTCATTTGCGCGCCCTACCCGCTTGCCAGGAGTCTTACGACATGAGGCCAGAAATCGCTGTGTTGGATATACAGGGTCAATACCGGGTTTACACGGAGTTCTATCGCGCCGATGCCGCTGAAAAAACCATCGTCCTGGTCAACGGCTCGATGGCCACCACGGCCTCTTTCGCCCAGACCGTGAAAAGCCTGCACCCGCAATTCAATGTGGTGTTGTACGACCAGCCCTATGCCGGCCGTTCCAAACTACACAACCGTCACGAGCGGATGCTGACCAAGGAAGTCGAAGGCCAGATCCTCCTGGAGCTCATCGACCGCTTTGCCGCCGAACACGTGCTCTCGTTCTCCTGGGGCGGCGCCGCGACGCTGTTCGCCCTCGCTCAACGCCCGCAACGCGTCGAAAAGGCCGTGATCAGCTCGTTCTCCCCGGTGATCAACGCACCGATGCGTGATTATCTGGAGCGCGGCGTCGACTACCTCGGCAACCTGGACCGCGACCGCGTCGGCCACCTGGTCAACAGCACCCTGGGCAAGCACTTGCCGTCGCTGTTCAAGCGCTTCAACCACAAGCACGTGAGCGGCCTGGCCGAACATGAATACGGACAGATGCACTTCCACATCAGCCAGGTGCTCAACAGCGACCGGTTGTGCTACCTCAAGGCAGCCAGGCAGATCGACATTCCCGTGCTGTTCGTGAACGGCGAGTGGGACGAGTACACCAGCGCAGGCGATGCCAGGCTGTTCGGTCAGCATGTGAAAAACAGCAGCTTCAGCACGGTTCAGGCGACGGGGCATTTCCTCGATATGGAGCATAAAGCGGCGTGCCGGGACAGCCGGGAAGCGGTGGTGGGCTTTTTGAAAGGGCAGCGGCCGGTGAGTCGCATACGTTACCAGCCAGGTCAGACGCAACACGCCTTTGCGGTCTGACATCAGACTCACTGCAGGAGCGGGCTCCTGCAGTGGCGCCACCTATTCGGCAGGCGGCGCGAGCGCAACGTACGATTTTTTCGAAGAAAAACTTCAAATCCGGGTGAACATCTGGTACAAAGTCAGCCGCTTTGAGCGGGTATAGTTTAGTGGCAAAACGAAAGCTTCCCAAGCTTTAGTTGAGGGTTCGATTCCCTCTACCCGCTCCATACTTTTTTGTTAAATTTCAGCCAGTTAACCCCTCCTCCTTCAGCCCTCAGCTGACCCGATCGACGACGCTCGCCCTGAAACGACGCCTAAAGATCCGAATTGCAACGCCAGAGTTTCCTAGTACGCATTTACCGCCTTGACCAACAAGCAATGCGCACTCAGGTGCACCTTGAATTCACATATCGACGACAAGCTATATGTGCCTAGATAGCCACACCATTGCTAGACACCCCTCCGAAAGCAGCCTCAGGCACATTGGCCCAGCTAAGCCCCTTAGGCCTGGATTCACGGTATCATTTCTGATCTCACGAGCAGTTGTCCCACTGCGATCAAGGCCCCCAGATGTCCGTCAAGTTCGTTCTCTTCGATGCGTTCGGCACCCTCGTCCGCATTCCAAAAGCCAGCCACCCATATCGCCAAATCCTTAAGGAAGGCATCCGTCAGGGCCGCAGGCCACGACCAGAAGACCTTCATCACATCATGGCTCGCCCTCTCTGTCTGAGCGATGCGGCAGAGCACTTCGGGATCAAGGTTCCTGCAGAGCTCATGACCGAGATCCAGGGGCTCTCGAAGCGGAGCTGAGCCGCATTGAAGCCTACGAAGACGGGCTTTACGCGGTTGAAAGCTTGCAGGCTGAGGGCGTGAAAATCGCTATCGCCTCTAACTTGGCAGCCCCGTATGGCGCGCCTGTTCGGCGTCTATACCCAACGGTAGACGCCTTTGGTTTCAGTTTCGCTGTAGGAGCACTGAAACCCCAGCCATTCCTTTACCGAGCCACTTGTGAGCTCTTGGGAGCGGAGATCACCGATAATGGTGGAGAAAAGAATGTGCTGATGATCGGCGATTCAGAGAAGTGCGACCGTGACGGCCCAATGTGCGTGGGCATCCAGGGATTTCTCCTGAACCGAAACGGCGGGAAGGATTTCACCAGCCTGGATGAGTTCGCAGACTCCGTCCTGGACACTCTCTAAGCGGGTGGGGGAAAGGCTCCGACAGCTGCTGATACTTGCTGCCCATGATGATTTCGCGGTAGAGAGCATCGGAGGCAAGATCAACCTGTCTGCGCTTTGCCGCGCTCTCCAATGCGATCGCCAACTCTTTTATCCGGGCCGGGGAAATGATGAGCTTGCAGGCCTCATCACCTGGGCAAATTCGGGCTTCGTTAAACTCAACCAGCAACGCCAGCCCAGTGCTTCCAAACCGAGAAAAACCAGGTCGCGGTATAAGTCTGAATTCCAGAGGTTAGCGACAGAAAACTCTAAACTTCGAGCAGACCTGCTTAAGTTTTCTTCAATTGAAGAAAACCTCCTCAGCGGTAAGATAGTTTCCCTGCCGCCATGCTGACGCCAATTCTGGTCATCGGCGTTGAGGCCACGTCCCAAGGGCACTACCGGATCAGGTACTTGCCGGTTTCGACAGCGCCTGATGCATCCGCCCATCCGGCGTCAGATCAGGTCTCGACGCCTGCGGCATCGAGGCTGAAGCCCAAGGTGGCGACTGTCTCACTTACGCTCTGCAGCAGACACCTGATTAGCCCTGGCCTTTGCCTATCGGTTCGACTCAATTTTTCTGGCGACTCCAATCCCACAGTCACCCACCTGGAGGATATGGCACTCCCGAAGCACCTTTACTCATGGGCAATTCCGAACATCGTAGATCGCTTGCCGCTTCCCATAAACCATCAGTTGCTCACCAGGACACTCCTCAAAATTGGCGAACATCCGGCACTGCTAGCCAGGCTGCTCGACTCGGCAACACCGGCGATGCTGGAGAACTACTTCGACCAATACTCTGCCCTCAAACTCCATCAGGTCTGGCACGCGAGGAAGGCGCTGGAGGCCACAGTGCGGCACCTTTCATCACTTAACCTCCCAACACGGCTTGCGCCAAACCTATGCAGCGTACAGCTGCCATTAGCAAGCCAGATCACATACCAACGCCTGGTGCTCGACGTTCAAACCAGGGTGCTCTCCACCCAAGAGGACTTCTTTCGCACCGAGACCAGGCTCCTTCTCTGGCTGACCTATGCGCGCAGCCAAGGGGTAAGCCTTGTAGACCGCGATCAACTCATCACCACCTTGAAGAGCTCGCCAGACTGTATAGATCACGCGCTAACGCGACTGGAAGCCAACAGGTCAGTCAAGCTGGTCAACTCCAAGGTGATGTTGTCCACCGAGTACTACCTGGAATTGTCATTGCACGATGCGTTGACCCGAGTCGAGTCCTACCCCAGGCCTCCGCAGTTCTATGCTTACGAGATTGACGATTGCGTCGAACGTGCATCACTTCAACGAAGAACGCCACCAAGCTCGTCTGTCTCAGCAGTCATTCGTCAATGCCTGAACCATCGAATCAGCACTGTGTACACAAGCCCGGCCACGATGCTCCGCGAGCTTGTGCCGCTGTTGTCATTGATATCCCAGCAGCTGCTTAACTCCCGCCCCATCATCGTCGCGCCTGCAGCTTACGCTGTCGAGCAGGCTGCAGCATCTTATGGCGAAGTAGTTGCACTAGCACATCTAAAAAACTGCAATTTCAGCCCTAAGGACACGATTATTATCGCACTGGATGCAGACACCTATTCTAAATATGAATTCTTGACCCTGCTTAATGCCATGACTGCCAGTCACAGGCTGCTAATCCATGGCACATCGTTCTCTGGGCTTCCAGCTTTTGTCAGCAAAACACAGCATCTTTTTTCGCGCGCCTATTCGTTCATCACCCTCAACGACGACTTCTTCACCATCAACGCTGATTCGCGCAATAACATCGAACGCATTGCCACCGAGCACCTAACGATTAGCTATAAAAAGCAGTCAACAAGGGTGTATTTCGATATCGACCTGTCCTACCTGTTCAGACTTCTGCTCAAAACAAAAGTCGTGGCCCTCGTCCCATCATCACGCCAAGCACTCAAGCTGAGTAGGCTGCTGCACACACAAAGAAAGCGTACGACCGGGCCTTCATTCAAAATTGCAGGAGCGGAGTTCTTTGCAGGTGATCGGGTGATATTTTTTAGGCCGCAGCAAACCTTGAATTTCGAAATAAACCCCATAGGCATCATTCTCTCAATACAGAAGGAAACGGTTCTGCTCAGTGTCAGCGGAACCCACTTGCCGATCACTGCCGAAATATTTATCAATAGCAAGCCAAGTCCCTGCTACTTCCTTTCCACTGACCAATTCAAGAGGGCATTCATAGAGAAATCCATAATTATCTGCCCCAATGGCTCTCAGACCGACAATCACTACATGCTAACCGCCAATCACCGCTCAAATATTAAAGTCGGAGTCATCTATGGAATAAAAAACCTCACGATAAAACTACCGAGAAGACTTCCGATTGAAGATCAAACCATGACGAACTTCATACCCAATCTTATAGAGGGCGGTGCCTCATCATGAAACCCCAAACTACTTTTTTGATGTTTCGGCTTATAACCCAGCTGCACATGGAGCTCGTAGGCTCCTTGCGGCTATTTCGAAACTTTACTCAGGAACTTCCTCTTAGGCCTACAGAAAGGAGAAACTAGGTAATGAATCAAGAATATTACGCAGATGGCGCGATCGCTTTACTGAGTGAGCTTGGCGTGTATAGGACGTCCACAGGTACTTGGGCATTCACCGATATGGAGAAAGCGAGTTCGTGTTACATTCACCACTCTCGCACACCAGTGGCCGTAGCAGCCTATGCAGCTGTTGACCCCACCTTTGCAACAGGTCGCATCCCAAACTACACCCTGGTTTCCCTAGTAGATAAAACACCTTGCATGGATGGGACTGAATTAACTGCCCTAGCTTTGATCTGTGATGCTGAACCTCCCATCTTCCCTTCGGCAGAGCTGCGAGGCGAAGTCTTTGGGAATACCGCGTGGCAGATTGTACGCGACTATCAGTTGGAGAGTTGTTTCGTCCAAGTCGAGCCCTATGGCACTCAAGGTAGCCATTTCACAATGCGCCCACAGGGATACGACTACCAGCAATCAGTAACTATACAAGCCTTATTGAAAGCGATGCGAAAATCCTACAGATCGATGACTCCTGTTCAACAAATTATGGTGCTGACCTTGATGCATCTTTATCACTCGGGCCCGGACAAGTTTTTCCTGACGGGGGGTTGCCCAACCCAAATCCCTGCTGCGAAGGCGCTTGAAATTCTTCGCAGACATGGTCAGGCGTTGAAGACCTGGGCACATCTCTTGGGTCATTATGCGGGCTGGTGATAATTCCGAACACAGCCCTGCGTGCATTGGTTCCGTGGTGTACGTCAGGTTTTGTGCCCCTGCCCTCCTCATCCCTTGGGCCGCTTGACGTCTGCGATCCATGAGGCCAGCCAATGCGCCGTGCCACCTTACAGTCTCACAAGGTGAGAGCGTTGCCATGCAGCACTCTGGAATTCTCAGACTGATTCTTGCCTAATGAACCTCTTACAAGAGAGGAAACGACAATGGATCGGGCTAAGGGTACCGCAGCGCTAGAAAAAGCCTTTGACGTTCTTGAGCCCATTGGGGTCGCCAGTGGAGAAATCGAGGGCCAGCGCCTTGCAACCCAGCTTGGTCTGCCTAGAGCGACGATGTACCGGCTGCTATCCATGTTGGTTGATCGAGGCACGGTGCTGCCATGCCGTCATAAGCAATGAAGCTAAACACAAGCTTTCCTGAACTAAGGTTTAGATAGGCCAAGTCGAAGCAACGGCCAAGCACATGGTCGGCTGCTGAGAGAGAATCGTAAAAACAAAGGACTTCTCGTAAGCATGGACAGAAAGAAATCAAGAAAATACAGAAAGTTAATTAAGAATCTTTCAAAAGAACAGCTGGCTGCCTTCAACATCGCTGGCGACTATGTTGCCGAGCAACGAAAACTAAAAATGCTTGAAAGCCTTCCACAAGAAGACCAGGAAAGCTTAATTTGCACAATTTCCTGCATAACCTTTGCATCCGAATACGATGTTGAAAAACTTGACTCAGACGAAACCTACAAAAAGGTGTACGCCCTACTAAAGGAAAGCAAGTCAAGCGGAACAATAACGCCAGAACTCATAAAGATATATGACACGCAGCGAAGCCACGCAAAAAATTATCTGCACATCAAAAAAGGCAGACTGATAAAAACCATACTCTCCAACGCTTACGAAAATTATAAAAATCTCAAAAAAACAGCCCCCGAAAAAGCTGAACATATACTCAAGCGATGCATCAGCAGAGCCACCGAAGATCAAAAAGAGGATTTAGATACACTAGATGGCATGTTCCTGCATCTAGAGCACAGTCCAATCGCGTTACGCTTGACCCCTACATTATTAGCGATAAACATACGCGAAACAGACATCCTTAGTTTGGCTGCCGCGATAATAACCAAACCCAAGCTTCAGCTACTTCAACTAATGACCCTCGACGACTCGTGGAATAAGTTCCCTCTCAAATGGTATGTAGACCACCTACCCACCACAACCGGAAGAGCACTATTTGAAGCATACAAAAACGGACAAGATCTATCCGGAATATTTACAGCAAACTACATAGACGGAAAATTCAAAAAACTCGAAGATCTTTTGTCGAGCCAATACATAAAACCTCCTTTATCTCATGTGTTATGCCCCAGAATCCATACAATAAACGACGTAATAAGCTGCTTTATAAATAAAATATATTCCGCCTCCATTTGCACAGCACTGACGGTAATTGAGGGCATGCTGTGGGACTTCTCCCAAGAATTCAACCGTCTCAACGATAATAAAATTTACAGCAGCGATGCATGCGAAGAGCTAATCTTGCTATCCGGAAAAACAGTTAAGAACTTTACAGTTGGCACACTACTCACACAGACCGCGCTACGAGATTTCTTTGACGAAAACTTCATCACATACTTCTGTGACGAATTGTACAATGAGCGCAATCCAATTCTTCATGGTAGAGATACTAACTCCTTCACAATGGAGAACTCAGCCAAAAAGATCTCTACGATCGAACATATTTTGCGCAAGATCGACGACCATAATAAGAAGTCTGCCATGCAACGATTAGATAAAAATCTTCCAGATAACTTAAAGGATAAACTCAACGAATTTGCATCCAGGCCGTTCCCCCATCAGGTGGTGTGAAATGCAAAGTACTAGCCTGGCCCGCCAGGCTAGATTGCCAATAGGTCGCCAACCAGAAATTTACTAAACTAAATTAATGCCCCGCGCTAACGCTAATAGACCTGGCATTCCGAGTCAGCGGCTACGCGGACGACCACTCTGGCTTGAAGGGATAACTCTAAAAAATCTCAGCGTTCCAGGGGCGGCGATTGGGTTTCTCGGAATTTCGTAAAGAGCCTACCCCCCAATTCACCACCTAAGCAAAAAGGAGGCTAAGCACATCTATGTGCAACGTTCGAATCAGTGCCTCTGAGCACAAATCGTCGAATAGGCGCATCGATTGCAGTGTTTGCCTCGGGTTGCTTTACGCTCACCAGCACGCAATGCCCCGATCGCCTTAAACACATTGGTAGTGGACGCTCTAGCAGATGGAACTGCGTCTTCAGAAAGCCCCGTGACGAGCGAATGAATGGACATTCGGTTGCAGCGTCTGCCTCCCAGGTTCTCCAGGATGGGTCGAACATTTCGCGCTACAGTACTCAGGCCTACCCCCGTGCGCAGCCAGATCACATCACCACTCGCCTCGCGAAGCATCCAGGGCATGGTAATGGCCTGGCCATTCACATTGGCAGTCGTCTCGGGTACGTAAGACGCGCTACTCGGCTGCCATGCAGCACCTCGATTGAAGGCGATCCAGGCGTGCTCTATCAGCATTTTGTCCTCCTCCCATGTCGGCAACGGCTTCTCGCCCCAGGCTTGCAGGAAGGCTTCATCGGTCTTCATTCCATCCCGGTAGAAGTATTCGAGCCCTGCCAGCACAGCTCGCCGAGCCCGAATTGAGATATCCAACTCCTGTTCGATAGGCAGATTCAATTCTTGGGCATAGTGATACTGCAGGGAGCAGGTCATGAACCCATCAAGGGCAGCGAAGGTCATCGCCACAGGTGGTGTCATGGGTACGCGCGAGACAGGCGCCGCTACTGGAACAGAGGCTCGCGCGACGCTGGAAGGAATGACTGAAGGATCACACAAAAGATCGGGAATCGTCGCTGCGTCAGTGCCGCCGTAGACCTTCAACCGATCTTTCGCCCTGGACAGGCCAACGTACAACAGATTGTTCCGCTCGATGGCCTCACCTTGGAGCCGCAGGGCTTGCGTGCTGTGTAGCGCTTCAGGGGGCAGCAGCAACGCCTGGCGCTCATCAAAAGGTGGCGGTGCCTCTGCGCCAAACTTGGTCTTTTCGACGTTGGCCATGTGCACGACGTCGAACTCAAGTCCTTTGCTGCCATGGACGGTCATGAGTCTCACAGCGTCGATCGCAGCCGCCTCGGGTGGAAGCGCGCGCTCCGCTGATCGTTGCCCGATATACCGCCGAAAATCTTCTCTGACCAAAAACTTCGATAACGTCGCCTGGTTACCTACGCCATCACTGTTGCGAACCCCGTAGAGGAATTGCCACAACGCCAGGCGATTGATCTGCGCAGCAGCAGACTGGTCAGCCAGCGACTCCAACCCAAAGCCTTTTTCAAACAGCAGGTCACAGACAAACACCCAAGGGCGAGAGCTTCGCGTAGCCCCTTCCAACAAGTCACTCAACTCCTGGACAACCTGCTGCCCTTGCGCCGAGAGGCCTGCAGTAGGACGGCTCACCCAACGACCACGCTGGTGGTTGAAACCTAGCCTGGACTGGTTCGTCAGCACTTCGATGTCTGCTGCCGGCATCCGTAAGTTTGCACGTCTGAACAAGCCAAGGAGCGCCCCAGGCGAACGCTGCGTCAGCAGTTGCATCAGGCACATGAACTCTTTGACTTCAGCCCTCTGGTTCAACTCACCAAGGTGCAACACAGGAATGCCAGCAGCCTCGATGTCTTGGGCAAGCTTGTCTACTTGGGCATTCGTTGAGCTGATGATGCCCTGACTGCCGTACGAGTGCCCTGCGGCTCGACACTGAGCAATCTCGCTGACGATGACACTGCTCTGAGCATCCCTTTGGGTGTGGAGTAAAGCTGGCATAACCCCGCTCACGGAGCGTGAAGGTGATACAGGATCTAGGGGCACGAGTGGCTGCAGCACATGGTCGGTTCCAGCCCGTTCAACAAGACGAAGAATCTCTGGAGAGCTGCGCCGGTTGATGTCCAAGCTGTATCGCCTGATTGAGGCGGCCTGTCCTCTAGCAACGTACGCCTCGTCAAACTTGAGCAAACTTTGGATCGACGCACCACGCCAGTGATGAATAGCCTGACGAATATCACCGACGACCCACAGGCAACGTTGCGGCGATCCGATCTTTTTGACGAACTCGATCATCACATGATTGACGTCCTGGTACTCATCCACCAAGACGTGATCGTACTGTTCTAGGAAAGCCGCCAGGGACGCACCATCATCACGAGCCTGCACGGTGGGTCGAACCAGAAGGTCTGCATAGTCCACCCACCCTTCCCGCCGTAGTACAGCTTCGTATGCCTTGTAGAGGGTCACTATGTCGTTCCGCTCTCGCTCAACATCAGGCTCAACCGCCGGCAATGCTCGAACGATCACAGCGTATTCGTCCGGGGTGACCAATTCTTCTTTCAGACGATGGATGATCCTCAACACATCAGGCAACCAGTCATACGGGTTGCTCAACCTGAAGAAATATTCGAGCTGCAAGGTGGGCAGTTCTTCGACCATCATCCTGACTTGCTGCAGAGTGTCAGCGATCTTGATTTGAGGTGTGAGACCGAAGAGAAGGTTGTGCTTTCGCAGGAGCTCAAGTCCGAACGAATGGAAGGTGCCAGCCCATACCTGTGAAGCATTCGGAACATTGGCTGCCTTCAACCGTTCCACAAGCTCCTGGGCGGCGCGGTTGGTAAAGGTCATCACCAAAATTCTATTGGCGGGAACCCCAATGGCGATCAAATGGGCCACTCGGTGTACCAACGTCGTGGTCTTACCGGTTCCAGGGCCCGCAACCACATTGACAAACTTCTCTGGGGCCTCAGCCGCAAGACGCTGGGCATCGCTCGGGGGATGTGCGGGAGCCGGAGGAACTGGAGGGACATCCGGGAGCAGCAGCGCGTCAGCCAATTGCTGCCTTACGACTTCTAGCGGCAACAGAAAGTGCGTCGCTACCAATCGAGAACGCCATCCTGCTGACCACAATGCCCTGGCCGCCGTCCTGGGTAACAACAGCTCTCGCGCAAAGACGTTTGCTTGGAGCTCATTGCGCTCCCATGCGCCATACCCCTCCACCACCGCACTTCCGGGACTGGTGCTGCTGGGGTTGCTAGTAGCAGTGGTGGTATCAGCTTCCTCGTCGGGGTCGGCGATAAAAGACACTGTAGAAGTACCACGAGCGGGCTGGGGTGAGTCGAGATACCAGTGGCCCAATTCGTGGGCCAACAGATAAGCCTTCGCCTCAGGTCGAACGTCATCACGAATCAGAATCGTGCGCATAGACCGCTGTAGAAGCGCATCGGCTTCACCCAATGCATAGCCAGCACACCTCTGCTACCCCCGCGCAGTTGGCATCATCACCAACGGTCTCGAATCAGAAAACACGCAACACAGTGGACAATTCCATCCGTCGACGCTGTCCATCCCCGGTCAAGACATAGACAGTGTTTTTGGTGACAAAAAACTTCGACTCGCTGAACTCGACTAGTGGCTGAGTACGCACCCAGCTATCGTTAATGTCTTGGTCAAGGCTGTCATGGAGAACTGTAAACGCCAGGATCATGACCGGCTGCTTGCCTTGATCGCGGATCCCCTGGAGCACATCGTCAGGCGCATTGAGATAGAGCCACACCCAATCACTGACGACACAATAGCTACGACCTGGGCGGCGTTTTTCAAGGTAGTTGTCGCGTCCACCGTCGCGCTACGCGACTTTTATTACCACGGTCAGCTCCCTTTCGGGGTTCAGATACACCGTCCCGATAGGGTTCCAGTTG
>NZ_JAFLXH010000039.1:0-62787 GCF_019891515.1 Pseudomonas sp. Wu6
TCCTGCCGGGTTACCCACGGATTCAAGCCTGCGTTCGGCCAGCGTGGTTTAACGGGGCGCCTGAGATCAAGATCAAGATCAAGAGCGGCTCGCTTCGCATCGTGGTTACGGTTGGGCGCTGCTGAGTTGTGTAGATACCTATGCCCCGATGGGGCCAGTACACCCACTATCAATTTCCGACATGTCACAACGACAACACCCCACTGTAAAGCCCGTAGGCCGCCACTGCGGCGCCTGCCAGTACACACCCGAAAATGCCTTTTTCCACCGGGGTGAACAACGCCTGGCCCTGCTCGCGCCTGGCCTGGGCGAACAGAATCACACCGGGGGCATACAACAGCGCCGACAGCAGCAGGTATTTCAGGCCGCCGGCATACAAAAGCCATACGGCGTAAGCCAGGGCAATCAGGCCCACCAGCAAGTCCTTGATGCGCCGACGCTGGGCGCCTTCGTAGGTTTCCCCACGCCCGCTCAACAGCACCGCATAGGCCGCCGACCACAGGTACGGCACCAGAATCATCGACGATGCCAGGTAAATCAGGGTGGTGTAGGTACTGGCTGAAAACAGCGTGATGACCAGGAAAACCTGGATCATCACGTTGGTCAGCCACAGCGCGTTGACCGGCACCTGGTTGGCATTTTCCTTCTTCAGGAACGCCGGCATGGTCTTGTCCTGGGCGGTGGCGTAGAGGATTTCGGCACACAGCAACGCCCACGACAGCAGCGCCCCCAGCAACGAAACCGCCAGGCCGAGGCTGATCAATATCGCCCCCCAGGGCCCGACGATATGTTCCAGCACCCCGGCCAGGGAGGGGTTTTGCAATTGCGCCAGTTCCGGCTGACTCATGATCCCCAGGGACAGCACATTCACCAGCACCAGCAGCGCCAGCACGCCGAGAAACCCAATCACCGTGGCCCGGCCCACGTCCGCGCGTTTCTCGGCCCGCGCCGAGTAGACGCTGGCGCCTTCAATGCCGATGAACACAAACACCGTGACCAGCATCATGTGGCGCACCTGCTCCGTCACACTGCCCATTTGCGGGTTGCCCAGGCCCCAGATATCGCGACTGAAGATGTCGGCCTTGAACGCCACGGCAGCAATCACGATAAACATCAGCAGTGGCACAATTTTCGCCACCGTGGTGACCTGGTTGATGAACGCCGCCTCCTTGATCCCGCGCAGCACCAGAAAATGCACGGCCCACAGCAACACGGATGCACAGCCGATGGCCAGCGGCGTATTACCCTGGCCGAACACCGGAAAAAAGTAGCCGAGGGTGCTGAACAGCAACACGAAGTACCCGACGTTGCCCATCCACGCGCTGATCCAGTAACCCCAGGCGGACGAAAACCCCATGTAGTCGCCAAACCCGGCCTTGGCGTAGGCGTACACGCCGGAATCCAGTTCCGGCTTGCGGTTGGCCAGGGTCTGGAATACGAAGGCCAGGGTCAGCATGCCGACCGCGGTGATCGCCCAGCCGATCAGCACAGCGCCCACGCCAGCGCGTGCGGCCATGTTCTGCGGCAGGGAAAAGATCCCACCGCCGATCATCGAACCCACCACCAGGGCGATCAGGGCACCGAGCCGAAGTTTCTGCGCGGGCTGGGACATTGAAGTTCCTCGAATAAGTTTCTCAGCAGACACTTCGGCACACTATCAATTCAATTAATGCATGCAGCGCACTCATAACATAAAGGCATGTAAACACAGCAAGTTCAGGCGTACTTAGAATTTAAATAAGCGCGACATGACGCATGTCGTCAAACTTCATTAAAAAGTTTGCACATTCGCGAATACGAACTAGCGTCATACATCCACGCCACACCAAATGATTAATCAACACGCAAGAAGCGCTCTGCAAAGCGCTTCTTCGGGATTTTCATCGTCCCACGAACTTCCATGCCAAGTCATTAATTTACAATGGAATGTGCCAATGAAGTGATCTGAGTCAGCTATTTGATTAGCCCACGGAATTATTCTGTGATCTCTCTCTCCTGCATTGGAGTCACACAATGTCTGATTCACCCGGAAAACTAAGGCTTGGCGCACTGGTTGCACTCGTGGTGGGCTCGATGATTGGCGGTGGGATCTTCTCATTGCCGCAAAACATGGCCGCCAGTGCCGACGTCGGCGCGGTGTTGATTGGCTGGGTGATTACCGCGATCGGCATGTTGACCCTCGCCTTCGTGTTCCAGACCCTCGCCAACCGCAAGCCAAACCTGGACGGCGGTGTCTACGCCTACGCCAAGGCCGGCTTCGGCGACTACATGGGGTTCTCGTCCGCCTGGGGTTACTGGATCAGTGCCTGGCTGGGCAACGTCGGGTACTTCGTACTGCTGTTCAGCACCCTCGGTTACTTTTTCCCGATCTTTGGCGAAGGCAACACCCTCGCCGCCGTGATTGGCGCGTCGGTGTTGCTGTGGGCCGTGCATTTCCTGGTACTGCGCGGGATCAAGGAAGCGGCGTTCATCAATCTGGTGACCACCGTCGCCAAGGTGGTGCCACTGGTGCTGTTCGTGTTGATCGCGCTGTTCGCGTTCAAGCTGGACATCTTCACCGCTGACATCTGGGGCGTGAAAAACCCGGACCTGGGCAGCGTGATGAACCAGGTGCGCAACATGATGCTGGTCACCGTGTGGGTGTTCATCGGTATCGAGGGCGCGAGCATCTTCTCGTCCCGGGCGGAAAAACGCAGCGACGTCGGCAAGGCCACCGTGATCGGTTTTATCACCGTGCTGCTGTTCCTGATGCTGGTGAACGTGCTGTCCCTGGGGATCATGACCCAGCCGGAACTGGCCAAGCTGCAGAACCCGTCGATGGCCGCCGTGCTGGAGCATGTGGTGGGCCACTGGGGCGCGGTGCTGATCAGCGTCGGCTTGATCATTTCCCTGCTGGGCGCGTTGCTGTCATGGGTGCTGCTGTGTGCGGAGATCATGTTCGCCGCCGCCAAGGACCACACCATGCCGGCGTTTCTGCGCCGCGAAAACGCCAACCACGTGCCGGTCAACGCCCTGTGGCTGACCAACGCGATGGTGCAACTGTTCCTGATCATCACGCTGTTTTCCGCCAGCACTTACCTGTCGCTGATCTACCTCGCCACCTCGATGATCCTGGTGCCCTACCTGTGGTCGGCGGCCTACGCCCTGCTGCTGGCGGTACGCGGCGAAACCTACGAGAACGCCTTCAAAGAGCGACGCAAAGACCTGTTCATCGGCGCCCTCGCGCTGATCTATGCGATCTGGCTGCTCTACGCCGGCGGCACCAAATACCTGCTGCTTTCGGCCCTGCTCTACGCCCCCGGCGCGATCCTGTTCGCCAAGGCCAAGCGTGAGCTGGGCAAACCGATATTCACCAACGTCGAGAAGCTGATTTTCACCGCAGTGGTCATTGGCGCCCTGGTGGCGGCCTATGGGCTCTACGACGGCTTCCTGACCCTGTAATTGTTGTTCACTGGAGGATCTGTAATGACCACGGAAAAAGTGAAATACGGCGTCCATTCCGAAGCCGGCAAACTGCGCAAAGTCATGGTGTGCTCCCCAGGCCTGGCCCATCAGCGGCTGACCCCCAACAACTGCGACGAACTGCTGTTCGATGACGTGCTCTGGGTGGCCCAGGCCAAACGCGACCACTTCGACTTCGTCACCAAGATGCGCGAGCGGGACATTGATGTGCTGGAAATGCACAACCTGCTGACCGACATCGTCGCCATCCCCGAGGCCCTGGACTGGATTCTGCAGCGCAAGATCACCGCCAATACGGTTGGCCTGGGCCTGGTCGAAGAAGTCGGTTTCTGGCTGCGCAGCCTGGAGCCGCGCAAGATCACCGAGTTCCTGATCGGTGGCGTGTCGGCCGATGATCTGCCGAGCAGCTTCGGCGGCAGGACCATCGAGATGTTCCGCGACTTCCTCGGCCACGCCAGTTTCATCCTGCCGCCGCTGCCCAATACCCAGTTCACCCGCGACACCACCTGCTGGATCTACGGCGGCGTGACGCTCAACCCGATGTACTGGCCGGCGCGACGCCAGGAAACCCTGCTGGCCAGCGCCATCTATAAATTCCACCCGGAATTCACCCACGCCGACTTCCAGATCTGGTACGGCGACCCCGACCAGGACCACGGCGCCGCCACGCTGGAAGGCGGTGACGTAATGCCAATCGGCAACGGCGTGGTGTTGATCGGCATGGGCGAGCGCTCGTCGCACCAGGCCATCGGCCAACTGGCGCGCAATCTGTTCAAGAACAACGCGGTGGAACGGGTGATCGTCGCCGGCCTGCCCAAATCCCGCGCGGCGATGCACCTGGACACGGTGTTCAGCTTCTGCGACCGCGACCTGGTCACCGTCTTCCCCGAAGTGGTCAACCAGATCGTGCCCTTCACCCTGCGCCCTGACGAGAGCAAGCCGCACGGTATCGATATCCAACGCGAGAAAACCAACTTCCTCGAGACCGTCGCCGCAGCGCTCAACCTCAAGGCCCTGCGTGTGGTCGAGACCGGCGGCAACAGCTTCGCCGCCGAACGCGAGCAGTGGGATGACGGCAACAACGTGGTGGCCGTGGAACCTGGCGTGGTGATCGGCTACGACCGCAACACCTACACCAATACCCTGCTGCGCAAGGCCGGGGTGGAAGTCATCACCATCAGCGCCGGTGAACTGGGCCGAGGCCGTGGCGGCGGCCACTGCATGACCTGCCCGATCATCCGCGACCCTATCGACTATTAAGGAGATTCCATCATGGCTTTCAATATGCGCAACCGCAGCCTGCTGTCGCTGATGCACCACACCACCCGCGAGTTGAACTACCTGCTGGACCTGTCCCGCGACCTCAAGCGCGCCAAGTACACCGGCACCGAGCGTGCACACCTCAAAGGCAAGAACATCGCGCTGATCTTTGAAAAAACCTCGACCCGCACCCGTTGCGCGTTCGAAGTGGCGGCTCATGACCAGGGCGCCCACGTCACCTACATCGACCCGGTGTCGTCGCAGATCGGCCACAAGGAAAGCATGAAAGATACGGCCCGTGTACTGGGCCGCATGTTCGACGCCATCGAGTACCGTGGCTTTGCGCAGGAAATCGTCGAAGAGCTGGCCAAGTTCGCCGGCGTGCCGGTGTTCAACGGTCTCACTGCCGAATTCCACCCCACGCAAATGATCGCCGACACCCTGACCATGCGCGAGCACAGCGACAAGCCGCTGCATGACATCAGCTACGCCTACCTCGGGGATGCGCGCTACAACATGGGCAACTCGTTGCTGATGATCGGCGCCAAGCTCGGCATGGACGTGCGCATCGGCGCGCCAAAAGCGCTGTGGCCACACGACGACTTCATCAAGCAGTGCCAGGCCTTCGCTGAAGAAAGCGGCGCACGCATCACCATCACCGAAGACCCGACCGAAGCGGTCAAGGGCGTGGACTTCATCCACACCGATATCTGGGTGTCCATGGGCGAACCGGTGGAAGCCTGGGACGAGCGTATCGAGCAACTGCTGCCGTACCAGGTCAACGCCAAGATGATGAAGGCCTCGGGCAACCCACGGGTGAAGTTCATGCACTGCCTGCCGGCGTTCCACAACAGCGAAACCAAGGTCGGCAAGGACATCGCCGCACGCTATCCGCACTTGGCCAATGGCGTGGAAGTGACCGAGGAAGTCTTCGAATCGCCGGCCAACATTGCCTTTGAGCAGGCGGAAAACCGCATGCACACCATCAAGGCGATCCTGGTGTCGGCGTTGGCGGATATCTAACCCCTGCTGCGATCACACTGTAGGAGCGAGCTTGCTCGCGAAAAACTCAAGGGCACCGCGTTCATTCAGAATGGGCGCGTTATCGTTGACCTCCTTCGCGAGCAAGCTCGCTCCTACACAGGATTGCGAGCTCTAGAAGGATTGCATTATGCGCATCGTCGTAGCCCTGGGCGGCAACGCCCTCCTGCGCCGTGGTGAACCCATGACCGCGGGCAACCAACGCGCCAATATCCGCATCGCCACCGAGCAGATCGCCAAGATCCACGCCGGCAACGAGCTGGTGATCGCCCACGGCAATGGCCCGCAAGTCGGCCTGCTGTCGTTGCAGGCGGCGGCCTACACCAGCGTCTCGCCCTACCCGCTGGACGTGCTGGGCGCCGAAACCGAAGGCATGATCGGCTACATCATCGAACAGGAACTGGGCAACCTGCTGGACTTCGAAGTGCCCTTCGCCACCCTGCTTACCCAGGTTGAAGTGGACGCCAGGGACCCGGCCTTCCAGAACCCGACCAAGCCCATCGGCCCGGTGTATACCAAAGCCGAAGCCGAAAAACTCGCCGCTGAAAAAGGCTGGGCGATTGCCCCGGATGGCGACAAATACCGCCGTGTGGTGGCCAGCCCCCGCCCGAAACGCATCTTTGAAATCCGCCCGATCAAGTGGCTGCTGGAAAAAAACGCCATCGTGATCTGCGCCGGCGGCGGCGGCATTCCGACGATGTATGGCGAAGACGGCAAGCTGCGCGGTATTGAAGCCGTGATTGATAAAGACTTGTGTTCATCCTTGCTGGCTTCGCAACTGGACGCCGACCTGCTGGTGATCGCCACCGACGTCAACGCCGCCTTTATCGACTACGGCAAGCCCACCCAGAAGGCCATCGGCCACGCCCACCCGGACGAAATGGAAAAACTCGGCTTCGCCGCCGGCTCCATGGGGCCCAAGGTGCAAGCGGCCTGCGAGTTCGCCCGTCAGACTGGCAAAACCGCCGTGATCGGTTCACTCTCGGACATCGAAGCCATCGTCCAGGGCCACGCCGGCACCCGCATCAGCACGGCGACACCTGGCATCACCTATCTGTGAAGTAGAGGAGATTTGCCTATGGCTACCTTTGAACCGGGACACTTGCACGTCGAACGTCACGCACTCAACGAGCATGACTACAGCTACAACCTGTGCATCGACTATGAAGTCAGCCAGGACCCCAAGGAAGGCAAGGGCATGTTGTTCAAGCTGCACGGTTCGGTGCAGGGCAAGGACCTCAAGGAAGAGTTCTTCCTGCCCAAGGACCAGGCGTTCGACTTTGCCCGGCATGCGATGAACATCGCGCAGAAATACGGCATGCCGAAAATGGCCGTGCTGAACGGGTCGATGCACAAGCAGTACGACTTGATGTTCGAAGATGTGCGCCATCAGCTGGATGTGAAATCCGGCGACCCGGTCAAGCCCGAACACCTGGAGTAACCCCACTGCACTGACACAACACTGTGCAAAATGTGGGAGGGGGCTTGCCCCCGATAGCGGTGAATCAGCCAACAAGTCTGTAGCTGACACACCGCATCGGGGGCAAGCCCCCTCCCACATTTGATCTCCATCAGTTGTCAGATTTCACCTGCGCCCCGCGCCAAGGCATACTTGCCGCCTCTGCTCCCCAGAATTGCAATCGCCCCATGCGTATCCACGTCAGCTTCATCGACCGCGTCGGCATCACCCAGGAAGTCCTGGCCCTGCTGGGTGGGCGCAACCTCAACCTGGATGCGGTGGAGATGGTGCCGCCCAACGTCTATATCGACGCACCGACCTTGAGCGCCGAGGTGCTCGAGGAACTGCGCGATGCGTTGTTCAGCGTGCAGGGCGTACAGGCGGTGACGGTGGTCGACATCCTTCCCGGCCAGCGCCGCCACCTGCAACTCGACGCGCTGCTGGCGGCGATGACCGACCCGGTGCTGGCCCTGGACAGCGCGGGCACGATCCTGTTGGCCAACCCGGCGTTGATCGCCCTCTACGGGCGGGAACCGGCCGGGGAAAGCATCGCCGAGCTGTTCAGCGACCCAGGGCTGTTGGACACCTTGCTGGAACATGGCTTTCGCCTGCCGTTGCGCGAGATCAGCGTCAACGGCCAGACCCTGTTGCTGGACGCCACGCCGATCACCGATGCCGGCGCCCTGCTCACCCTCTACCCGCCCAACCGCATCGGCGAGCAACTGTCGGCGCTGCACCACGACCATGCCGAAGGTTTCGACGCGCTGTTGGGCGAATCCCCGGTCATCCGCACCTTGAAGGCGCGCGCGCAACGCGTGGCGGCGCTGGATGCCCCGCTGTTGATCCAGGGCGAAACCGGCACCGGCAAAGAGTTGGTGGCGCGTGCCTGCCATGCGATCAGCGCCCGTCACAGTGCACCGTTCCTGGCACTGAACTGTGCCGCACTGCCGGAGAATCTGGCAGAGAGTGAATTGTTCGGGTATGCCCCCGGGGCCTTTACCGGCGCCCAGCGCGGCGGCAAGCCGGGGCTGATGGAGTTGGCCAACCAGGGCACGGTGTTCCTCGATGAAATCGGCGAAATGTCGCCGTACCTGCAGGCCAAGTTGCTGCGCTTTCTCAACGACGGCAGCTTTCGGCGGGTGGGCGGCGACCGCGAAGTGAAGGTCAATGTGCGCATCCTCAGCGCCACCCACCGCGACCTGGAAAAGATGGTCAGCGAAGGCACCTTTCGCGAAGACCTGTTCTACCGCCTCAACGTACTCAACGTTGAAGTACCGCCGTTGCGCGCGCGCGGCCAGGACATCCTGCTGCTGGCGCGCTACTTCATGCAGCAGGCCTGCGCGCAGATCCAGCGCCCCGTCTGCCGCCTGGCGCCCGGTACTTACCCGGCGCTGCTGGGCAACCGTTGGCCGGGCAACGTGCGCCAGTTGCAAAACGTGATCTTCCGCGCCGCCGCCATCTGTGAAAGCAGCCTGGTGGACATCGGCGACCTCGACATCGCCGGCACGTCCGTCGCCCGCCAGAGCGACGGCGAAATCGACAGCCTGGAACAAGCGGTGGAACACTTCGAGCGCGACCTGCTGGAAAAGCTCTACACCAGCTACCCCTCGACCCGCCAACTGGCCAGCCGCCTGCAAACCTCCCATACCGCGATTGCCCACCGTTTGCGCAAGTACGGCATTCCCAACAAGCCTTAGCTCCAAAAGTCAGCAGATTTAAATGTGGAATACAAACCCATGTGGGAGGGGGCTTGCCCCCGATAGCATTGTGTCAGTCAACTCATCCATTGCTGATCCACCGCAATCGGGGGCAAGCCCCCTCCCACATTTGGAATGTATTGCCAATTTTTGGTCTGAGAACGACATTCTGTGTACTGAAAGCGCTACAGCGTAACGATATCGCTACAACCCTGCTTTTCGCGCGCCATGCAAGGCTTTGATCCACATAGTCTTTTTTTCTCAGGTCGAACTGTAGCGAAATCGCTACAGCCAAAACCCAAAGCATCACCACCCCTTTTGATAACCCATTGTTTTGTAACACTTTAATAACCTTGGCCGCGATATTGCTATGCAACTCCCATTATCCCAATCCCGTCCACCAGACGAACCTGGCCCTGAGGAGTTTCCATGAGCGAGTTGCGTTTCACTGAAGATCACGAATGGCTGCGCGCCGAAGCCGATGGCAGCGTCACCGTGGGCATTACCGCTTTTGCGCAGAACGCGCTGGGTGATGTGGTTTTCGTGCAACTGCCTGAGCTGCAGGCCTACGACAAGGGCGCCGAAGCGTCCACCGTGGAATCGGTCAAGGCCGCCAGCGGCGTTTACATGCCCCTGGACGGTGAAGTCCTCGAAGTGAATGACAAACTCGATGGCAGCCCCGAACTGGTCAACGAAGACCCGATGGGCGAAGGTTGGTTCTTCCGCTTTAAACCAGCCGACGCCGATGCAGTGGCTAAGCTGTTGGATCAGGATGCGTACGACCGCCTGATCAAAGCCAACGCTGAAGCCTGAGGAGCGCGCCATGACCGTTAATCTGACCACCGCCAACGAATTCATCGCCCGCCACATCGGCCCGCGCCAGGAAGACGAGCAGCACATGCTCGCCAGCCTGGGTTTTGACTCCCTCGAAGCCCTGAGCGCCAGCGTGATCCCGGAAAGCATCAAGGGCACCAGCGTGCTCGGCCTGGAAGACGGCCTGAGCGAAGCCCAGGCCCTGGCCAGGATCAAGACCATCGCCGGCCAGAACCAACTGTTCAAGACCTATATCGGCCAGGGCTACTACAACTGCCATACGCCGTCGCCGATCCTGCGTAACCTCCTGGAAAACCCGGCCTGGTACACCGCCTACACCCCGTACCAGCCGGAAATTTCCCAGGGCCGCCTGGAAGCGCTGCTGAACTTCCAGACCCTGATCAGCGACCTCACCGGCCTGCCGATCGCCAACGCTTCCTTGCTCGACGAAGCCACCGCCGCCGCCGAAGCCATGACCTTCTGCAAGCGCCTGAGCAAGAACAAAGGCAGCAACGCGTTCTTCGCCTCGGTGCACAGCCACCCGCAAACCCTCGACGTTCTGCGCACCCGCGCCGAGCCACTGGGCATCGATGTGGTGGTGGGCGATGAGCGCGAACTGAGCGACGTCAGCGCATTCTTCGGCGCCCTGCTGCAATACCCGGCGAGCAACGGTGATGTGTTCGATTATCGTGAGTTGACCGAGCGCTTCCACGCCGCCAATGCGCTGGTCGCAGTGGCCGCCGACCTGCTGGCCCTGACCCTGCTGACCCCGCCGGGCGAGTTCGGCGCCGACGTGGCCATCGGCAGCGCGCAACGCTTCGGCGTGCCGTTGGGCTTTGGCGGCCCGCATGCGGCGTACTTCTCCACCAAGGATGCGTTCAAGCGCGACATGCCAGGCCGTCTGGTCGGTGTGTCGGTGGACCGTTTCGGCAAGCCGGCCCTGCGCCTGGCCATGCAGACCCGCGAGCAACATATCCGCCGCGAGAAAGCCACCAGCAACATCTGCACCGCCCAAGTGCTGCTGGCCAACATCGCCAGCATGTACGCCGTTTACCACGGCCCTGAAGGCCTGACCCAGATCGCCCAGCGCATTCACCAACTGACCGCGATCTTGGCCAAGGGCCTGACCGCCCTGGGCCTGAAGGTCGAGCAGGAACACTTCTTCGACACGATCACCCTCAACACCGGCGCAAACACCGCCGCCCTGCACGACAAGGCACGCACCCAGCGCATCAACCTGCGCGTAGTGGACGGCGAGCGCGTTGGCCTGTCGATCGACGAGACCACCACCCAGGCCGATATCGAAGCCCTGTGGACCATCTTCGCCGACGGCAAGGCCCTGCCCGCCTTTGCCGCCACCCAAATCACCCTGCCGAGCGCCCTGCTGCGCCAGTCGCCGATCCTCAGCCACCCGGTGTTCAACCGTTACCATTCGGAAACCGAGCTGATGCGCTACCTGCGCAAACTGGCCGACAAGGACCTGGCGCTGGACCGCACCATGATCCCGCTGGGTTCGTGCACCATGAAACTCAACGCCGCCAGCGAAATGATCCCGGTGACCTGGGCCGAATTCGGTGCCCTGCACCCGTTCGCCCCGGCCGCACAAAGCGCCGGCTATCAACAACTGACCAGCGAGCTGGAGGCCATGCTCTGCGCGGCCACCGGTTACGACGCCATTTCCCTGCAACCGAACGCCGGTTCCCAGGGTGAATACGCCGGCCTCCTGGCGATCCGCGCCTACCACCAGAGCCGTGGCGAAGCGCGTCGCGACATCTGCCTGATCCCATCGTCGGCCCACGGCACCAACCCGGCGACCGCCAACATGGCCGGCATGCGCGTGGTGGTCACCGCCTGCGACGCACGGGGCAACGTCGACATCGAGGACCTGCGCGCCAAGGCCATCGAGCACCGCGAGCACCTCGCCGCGCTGATGATCACCTACCCGTCCACCCACGGTGTGTTCGAGGAAGGCATTCGCGACATCTGCGCGATCATCCACGACAACGGCGGCCAGGTGTACATCGACGGCGCCAACATGAACGCCATGGTGGGCCTGTGCGCACCGGGCAAGTTCGGCGGCGACGTCTCCCACCTGAACCTGCACAAAACCTTCTGCATTCCCCACGGCGGTGGCGGCCCGGGCGTTGGCCCGATCGGCGTCAAGTCGCACCTCACGCCCTTCCTGCCAGGCCATGCGGCCATGGCGCGCAAGGAAGGCGCGGTGTGTGCCGCACCGTTCGGCAGCGCAAGCATTTTGCCGATCACCTGGATGTACATCAGCATGATGGGCGGCGCGGGCCTCAAGCGCGCGTCGCAGTTGGCGATCCTGAATGCCAACTACATCTCCCGTCGCCTGGAAGAGCACTACCCGGTGCTGTACACCGGCAGCAACGGCCTGGTCGCCCACGAATGCATCCTCGATCTGCGCCCGCTCAAGGACAGCAGCGGCATCAGCGTGGACGACGTGGCCAAGCGCCTGATCGACTTCGGCTTCCATGCGCCGACCATGTCGTTCCCGGTAGCAGGCACCTTGATGATCGAGCCGACCGAAAGTGAATCCAGGGAAGAACTGGACCGCTTCTGCGAGGCCATGATCGCCATTCGCGAAGAGATTCGCGCCGTGGAAAACGGCACCCTGGACAAGGACGACAACCCCCTCAAGAACGCCCCGCATACCGCAGCGGAACTGGTGGGCGAGTGGACGCACCCGTACAGCCGTGAACAGGCGGTGTACCCGGTAGCCTCGTTGATCGAAGGCAAGTACTGGCCGCCGGTGGGCCGGGTCGACAACGTGTTTGGCGATCGCAACCTGGTGTGTGCGTGCCCGTCGATCGAGAGCTACGCGTAACCCGCCTGACTGAATAGGGTCAAAAAATCTGGGAGGGGGCTTGCTCCCTCCCACACTTGACCGAGTCGGCCTCGAAAAATAAGTTTCAGGAGCTGAACATGTCCACCGAAACCCTGTTGAAAACCCCGTTGCACGCCCTGCATCTCGAGCTGGGCGCGCGCATGGTGCCCTTCGCCGGCTACGACATGCCGGTGCAATACCCGCTGGGCGTCATGAAAGAGCACCTGCACACCCGTGAACAGGCCGGCCTGTTCGATGTGTCGCACATGGGCCAGATCCGCCTGACCGGTGCCAATGCCGCCAAAGCCCTGGAAACCCTGGTGCCGGTCGACATCATCGACCTGCCGGTAGGCATGCAGCGCTACGCGATGTTCACCAACGAGCAGGGCGGCATCCTCGACGACCTGATGGTGGCCAACCTGGGCAACGACGAACTGTTCCTGGTGGTCAATGCCGCCTGCAAGGACCAGGACCTGGCGCACCTGCGCCAGCACATCGGCGACCAGTGCAGCATCGAACCGTTGTTCGAAGCTCGCGCATTGCTGGCCCTGCAAGGCCCGGCGGCGGTGAAGGTGCTGGCGCGCCTGGCACCGCAAGTCACCCAGATGACGTTCATGCAATTCGCCACCCTGCGCCTGCTGGGAGTGGACTGCTACGTCAGCCGCTCCGGCTATACCGGTGAAGACGGTTTCGAAATTTCCGTACCGGCTGAAAATGCCGAGAGCCTTGCCCGAAGCCTGCTGGCCGAAGCCGAAGTGCAGGCGATCGGCCTGGGTGCGCGCGACTCCCTGCGCCTTGAGGCCGGCCTGTGCCTGTACGGGCATGACATGGACACCGAGACCACCCCAATCGAAGCCAGCCTGCTGTGGGCGATTTCCAAAGCGCGCCGTGCCGATGGCGCGCGTGCCGGCGACTTCCCTGGCGCAGACCGGATCTTCACCCAGCAGCAAACCGGGGTGAACCGCAAACGCGTCGGCCTGCTGCCCCAGGAACGCACTCCGGTACGTGAAGGCGCTGAAATCGTCGACGCCGAGGGCGCGGTGATTGGCAGCGTGTGCAGCGGTGGCTTTGGTCCCTCTCTGGGCGGACCGTTGGCGATGGGTTACCTGGACAGCGCCTTTACCGCACTGGATACCGAGGTTTCTGCGCTGGTGCGTGGGAAAAAGGTGCCATTACGTGTAAGTAAAATGCCATTTGTACCGCAACGTTACTTCCGTGGCTGATAGATCGTTTCCATAAGTAACGCGGCTGCGTTACGTGCACTAAACTGTAACGCAGCCGCCATATAACAGTGCACAAGCGATAGTCTTTGTTATAGGGATTGCCCTATAACAAGTGAGCACGCCTATCGAATAAGCCGGCGTGAATTTATTCACCAAACTGTCATCAGCCCGAGCAAAACCGGGCTTTCTGGCAGGGCTTGTTTTTTCCATATTAGTTGGCGTAGAGTTTGCCCACTGTGTTTGCATGGGTCGCTTGGAACCTGGACCTGGGCAGTAGCTGAAGTAGTAATGCTACAACCCGTTCGACGTCTCTTACTTTCCTGCAACCCAGCCCAGTACTCTTTCGTGTGAAAGAGGCTGTCATTAATTTTTAGCGTCAAAGGAAAGAAGAAAATGGCTGATCGTCAGAGCGGTACCGTCAAGTGGTTCAACGACGAGAAAGGGTTTGGTTTTATCACTCCAGAAAGCGGTCCGGATCTGTTCGTGCATTTCCGCGCTATCCAGGGCAACGGCTTCAAGAGCCTGAAGGAAGGCCAGAAGGTCACCTTCGTGTCAGTGCAAGGCCAAAAAGGCCTGCAGGCTGATGAAGTACAAGCAGAAGGCTGATCCTTCCTGCGACAAAAAGCCCCTGATATGACATCAGGGGCTTTTTTATGGGCGTCATTGCGTAAACTGCACGTTTTCACCAGAGAGCCCTGCCATGCCCAAGCCCCTGTTGCGCCCCCAAGGCGAGTTCCCCGCCGTTGGCCTGGGCCGCCGCCTGGCAGCGATGTTCTATGATTTCCTGTTGTGCACCGCCCTGCTGATCGTCACCGCCTTTATCTACAAGCTGGTGTGGATCGCCTTCGTGGGTGAAGCGAAGATGCGCACACTCACCGAGTCCGGCGCACTGGACGGTGACCCATTGCTGTCGACGATCCTGCTGTTTGTGCTGTTCGGTTTTTTCGCCAAATTCTGGACCCATTCCGGGCAGACCCTGGGCATGCAGGTGTGGGGCGTACGCGTGCAGAACGCTGACGGCACGCGCATCAGCCTGTGGCAGGCGCTGTTGCGCTTTGTGGTGTCGATTGCGTCGTGGTTGTGCGTGGGGCTGGGGTTTATCTGGTCGCTGTTCGACAAGCAAAAGCGCAGCTGGCATGACATCTATTCGGACACGCAACTGGTACGTATCCCGAAGCAAAAGAAGTAACCACCAGCCAAGTGAAGATCAAAATGTGGGAGGGGAGGGGCGGTGCGACGATTCGACTTGCCCCCGATGGCGGCCTCTGGGCTGGCCGGGATGCTGGATTGGAACGAGTACATATCCGTTTCTGCGGTCACGGCTGCTTAGGGTTCCGCCCTTACGGCGGCTCACTTTTGAAAAGCGCAAAAGTAAGCAAAACGCTCTTGCCCCACCACTCGGCACCTCGCCTGGGCTCGGTGTGCCCGAACGCAGGCTTGAATCCGTGGGCCGCCGCAATGGGCCATCCCTGGCCCAGTGCGGCTAACCCGGCGTCCTGCCGGGTTACCCACGGATTCAAGCCTGCGTTCGGCCAGCGTGGTTTAACGGGGCGCCTAGGATCAAAAGCAGATCAAGATCAAGAGCGACTCGCTGCGCATCGTGGTTAGGGTTGAGCGCTACAGAGTTGTGTAGATACCTATGGCCATCGGGGACACGCCCCCTCCCACAGTTTTTACCCAGGCAGTCTTGAATCAGGCGTTACCGGCGAGCTTGAGGCGTGCAGCCTGGGTGAAGTCGAGCATGCGCTTGAGCGGCCGCACCGCCTGCGGGATCACCGAAGGCTCGACGAATATCTCGTTACTGCCCTCGCGCAGGCACTGCAACGTGCGTTCCAGCGTATTCATCGCCATCCACGGGCAGTGCGCGCAACTGCGGCACGCGGCGCCGTTGCCGGCGGTAGGCGCTTCGATGAAGACCTTGTCCGGGCACAGCTGCTGCATCTTGTAGAAGATGCCGCGGTCGGTGGCGACAATGAACGTCTTGTTCGGCAGGCGCTGCGCTGCCGCAATCAACTGGCTGGTGGAACCGACGGCGTCCGCCAGCTCGATCACCGAGGTCGGCGATTCCGGGTGCACCAGGATCGCCGCGTCCGGGTACAGCGCCTTCATGTCCTCGAGCTGCTTGGACTTGAATTCTTCGTGGACAATGCAGGCACCGTCCCACAGCAGCATGTCGGCGCCGGTCTGGCGCTGGATGTAAGTGCCCAGGTGCTTGTCCGGGCCCCAGATAATCGTCTCGCCGTTGTCCATCAGGCTTTCGACGATCTCCAGCGCGCAACTGGACGTCACCACCCAATCGGCGCGGGCTTTGACTGCCGCTGAGGTATTGGCGTAGACCACCACCGTGCGCTCGGGGTGCTGGTCACAGAACGCGGAGAATTCGTCCACCGGGCAACCCAGGTCCAGGGAGCAGGTGGCTTCCAGGGTCGGCATCAGGATACGTTTTTCCGGGGTCAGGATTTTCGCGGTTTCGCCCATGAACCGTACTCCCGCCACCAGTACAGTTTTGGCTGGGTGCGCGGCGCCGAAGCGCGCCATTTCCAGGGAGTCGGAAACACAACCGCCGGTCTCTTCGGCCAGCGCCTGAATCACCGGGTCGCAGTAGAAGTGGGCGACCAGCACCGCGTCTTGCGCTTTGAGCTCGGCGGCGATGGCGGCACGCAGGCTCGCCTCTTCACTGGCGCTGAGGGCCTTGGGCTGCTTGGCGTCGAGATGGGCTTGAACCAGTAGGCGTTCGGAAATATGGGTCATGTTCGCAAGACCTGCAGGCGCAGTAGCGCGAAAGTCGAGTGTACCACCGGCTCTGGAGCCCTTCGGGCGCCGCCGGACGAAGTGTGTGTTCATCAAGCACGGGTAAAGCTGAAGCTGCGCAAGGCTACAGAATATCGAATGGATTCAAAAGCCTAATCTGGCAGTGCGCGGGCATTTTGCGGGGGGAGTACGGCGGGTTCAAAGCCCCGCGAATACCGCTGATCCAACGGTACTCACAGGGCGGTACACCTGAAGCGTTAGGCAAACAGCTTCTGCACGTTGCTCATCGCATCATCGGCAAACCCTTGCAGGAACGCCTCGAACGCCGGCACGTCCTCCGGGCCGCCGGTATAGGGCTGGCCAATGATGGTCCAGGTCGCCAGGCTTTGATTCGCACCTTGCGGCTCCACTTGCATGACGGCCCACAGGTTGCCGATATTCAGCGAGGTGTAGATCAGCGACCAGGTCATGGTCATGCCTTCGTTATCATGGCTGTTGAGTTGCTCGATCACCACATTGCCGTCCTTGAACAGCTTCTTGCGTACCGAGCGCACGCCCTCCCCGGTCATTTCGATGTGGGACAACGCCGGGATGAATTTGGCGAAACCGGAAAAGTCTCCGACGATATTCCACACGCTGCGCGCGTCGCCATTGACCGTGACGCTGGCGACCACAGGGTTGCCCACGGGGTTGCGTACCAGGGTATCGGGTTCAAAATGTTGCATGGGACAGCTCCTTTTTTTGCTTAGATGAAATCGATTTGCTTGAGGTAGTCGCAGCCTTTTTGCAGCAGCGCACTGTTTTTGGCCGGGTAGTCTTCACCCATGCTACGGATGCCTGAGAGCGCATTGTGGTACTCGATCATCGAGATATCGCCGATGTCCTCTTCAAAGCCATTGAGGTAAAAGCCGACGACACCGAATAACGCATTGTCACTGTCGATTGCCGACAGGCGCTGCTGCCATTGTGTCACCGGGACCATCTGGAAATCGTGACCAGCGGCGCGAAACGCCTCCAGGTAATGCGCCCAGCTCAAGGGCAACGGGTTGTGCAGGTTGAAGACGGCCTTGGAGCGGTTATGCCGGCTGGCGTGAAACGCGATGAAGCGAGCCAGGAAGTCCACCGGCATCAGGTCGAAGTTCAGTGCCAGCTCAGGCACTTCCTTAAGCTGCAATGACCCCTTGAGCATCAGCATCAAGCGGTTCTGATGGGGCTGGCACACCCCGGTCCGCGTATTGAAGGCAATGTTTCCCGGACGATAGAGGTTGACCCACACTCCCGACTCACTGGCGTTCCACAAGATGCGCTCGGCCACCCACTTGGACAGGTTGTAGCCATTGCGAATGTAGATCGGCGGTGTGAACGCCGGTGGTTCTTCCAGCACGCGCCCCTGTGCATCCACCGTGCTGGACGCGGACAAGGTGGAGATGAAATTGAACACCTTCTTGCTGCGCCCCTCACACAGTTGCAGGCATTCCAGCACGGGCGTGACGTTGTCCTTGACCAGCGATTCATAGTCGAGCACGTGGTTGACGTTGGCCGCGTTATAGATCAACACGCCGTATTCACGGTCCAGCCACTCGTAGTCCGCTTCCGATAGGCCCAGGCGAGGCTGGCTGATATCGGCCGCCAACACCCGCACCCGGCTCAGGTCAAGGTGCTCGAGGCGGTTCTGAATCAATGCCTGTTCGAAACGCTGCTGAGCGCTCATTCCCCCCGACTCGCGCACCAGGCAGGCCACTTCGGTGCTGCCCAGTTCCAGCAGTGCCTCAACGATGTGCACACCCAGAAACCCGTTGGAGCCGGTGACGATGACTTTATGCAGGTTGCCCAGGCGGCTGATCGGCAACACGTCCAGCTCAGGCCGCAGCGTCGCGTCACGCAATGCCTGCGGGCTGACGGTGGCGGTGGCTTCGACGTCCTGGTCGATCAGGTTGGCGAGGTTGATCAGGGTCGGCTGTTCGATAAAGCGGTTGATCGAAACCCCTTTGCCGAACATCTCGCGAATGCCCATGAGCATTTGCGACAGCAGGATCGAGTGGCCGCCGAGATTGAAAAAGCTGTCCTCCACGGAGATATCGGCGCCGGGCATGTCGAGCAGGGTGGACCACAGCCCGAGCAACTGCTCCTGCGTGGGGTTCTGCGGTGCCTGGCGCGGCCCTTGGGGTTTGTAGTTCACGGGCAGATTCTTCAAGGCCTTGCGGTCGACTTTGCCGTTGGCCGTGGCCGGCAGGCGTTCCAGCAGGCAGTAAGCGCTGGGGCGCATGTAGTCGGGCAAGTGCTTGAGTGCGTAAGCCTGCAGCTGTTCGCTGGCGGCGTGGCCGTCACCGCCGTGGGGCTGGGAGAAAAACGCGAGGATGCGCCGCTGCTGATCGATCACCACCGCCAGCTGACGGAACAACTGGCTCGATTGCAGCAAGTGTTCGATCTCTTCAGGCTCGACACGAAAACCGCGAATCTTCACCTGGTTATCCAGGCGTCCGATGATCTGGATGCCGTCCTCGGTCCAACGCGCCAGGTCGCCGGTGCGGTACAGGCGCAACCGTTGCCCGTCGGGCAATTCATGCAGGCGGTAACGCTCGGCGGTCATTTGCGCGGCGTCCAGATACCCCAGGCCCACCCCCGGCCCGGCGATATGGATCTCACCACTGCCGTTTTGCCCGACCGGCTGCCCCTGCTCATCGAGCAGGTAAATCGCGGTATTGGCAATCGGCACGCCGAGGTTGCGGTTATTGTCGCCTGCCTGGAACGTGCGGCACGTGGCAAGCACCGTGGTCTCGGTCGGGCCATAAATGTTATGCAACTGGCAGTGGCCCACCAGTTGCTCGATGACATGGGGCTCGCACACATCGCCCCCGGTCACCAGATGCTGCAGGCCGTACAACGATTCGAGCGCAAGGATGCTGAGCAAGGCCGGTGGCAGGAAGGCGTGAGTCACCTGCTCCTGCTCAATCAACTCGGCCAGCGCGACGGGATCGCGGCGCTGGTCCTCGGTGGGGACGATCAGTTCGGCGCCCTGGATCAGCGTGGGGAAGATGTCCAGCAGCGAGGCATCGAAATTGATCGTGGAAAACTGCAACGCACGGCTGTGACGGTCCAGCTCCACATAGCGCGCATACCACGCGCAAAAGTGGCTCAGGTTGTCGACGCTCAGCAAGACGCCCTTGGGTTGCCCGGTGGTGCCCGAGGTATAGATCGCCACACAGGGCGCCGCCCCCGCCAACGGCACGCGCAGCAGACTCTGATCCGGCGCCAGGGCCACGCGGCTGTAGCCTTTGGCGCCATGGTGGAAGAAATCCAGGTGGCTGATGTCCAGGGTCGCCAGGCCCGCGAGCGGGTTGACGGCGTCGGTCTCCTGAATCAGCAAGCTGGCATTGGCATGCTTGAGGATCGCCCCACGACGCTCCGCAGGATGGTTCGGGTCCAGCGGCAGGTACACGGCGCCGCAGCCGATCACCGCCAGGATCGCTGCGTACAGTGCCGAGCCTTTGGGCAAGGAGATGCCGACCACGGTCAGCCCGCCGCCCTGCGCTTGAAGCAAAGGCTGCAAGCGCTCCTGGATGGCCACGCTGTAGGCATGCAGTTGCGCATAGGACATGCCGTGCCCATCGACTTTCAAGGCACTGCGCTCGGCATTGGCCAGCAGACTGTCGGCCAGGCGCTGAACGAAGGGTTGCCGGGCTTCCTGCAGCAACCCGACGTTGGCAGTCGCATTGTGGCGATGCTGCCAGGCCAGTCGATCCAGCTGGGTCAGGCTCGACAGGCTGTCGAGCGCCTTGACCGGCTCACGCGGCGTCTCGAGGTAGTCGGCACTGCGCGAGTAACGGCCAATGTGCACGCTGGCCATGTCCACCAGTTGTGCGATGGCTTCCTGCATCAGGTCGGCGCCATTGCCGGCCGTGTCGGCATCAACTTCACGACGTCCCAGCGTCATCCAGTCGCCCTCCCCCGCACGCCACAGGCATTCAAGGTGCAAGGGCGCGAACACATCGCCGGCATCGTCGGACCGCATCCGTAAGGACAGATGGTGACACGCGGGATACTGAAGAAACCGCGTCGTGCTGGCGTCATCGATCAGCAGGTCCGGCACCGGTAACCGGGCGTGCTCATTGGCACTGTCAGTGGGCAGCAGATGGGTGGTATGGCCCATCTGCTGCAGCTCTTGCGTAAGGCAGGCGAGCGCATGGCTGCGCCCGCACAGAACGATATCAAGATGTCTCATTGAAGTTCTCCTCTAGCGCAAATAATCGGCGAGCGCTTCCTGCATGCAGGGAGCGTCGAGCATGGCGCTGTGTTTGAAGAATCGGACGATGTTGCCCACCAGAGGGTGCGTCGGCGTGATCGGAAAACTCATGCCTTCGACCTCCTCGCGCAGCGCCGCCTTGACAGCAGGGCTCACCGGCAATTGCTCGATCAAGGCGAAATCGAACCCCTGCTGGATCTCGTTCGTCAGGTACTCAGCGAGAAACACCGGCATGATCGCGGCCAGCGTGCGCTTGTCTTCCTCGCTCGCGGTGCGCCAGTAAATGCGCGTCAACTTGGCCCAAAAGCCGGAGTGCCGACCTTCGTCGGCCAAATGATCGGCCATCAACCCCTTGACTGATGCCTTCACCGAGTCGTCCCGGGCAAATGCCGCGACATCGTTGGTCAAGGTATTTTCGGCCACTGCGACGCAGATCAACTCCACAGCCGCTTTGAGGTGCTCGGGCGCCATCGCCAGGGCTTTGGGAATCGAACGGCTGAGTTCGATTTCCGCAGGCAAGGTGATGGGCTCGATCCCGGTCAGCTCGATGGTCTGCTGCATGTAATCCATCGCCACCAATGCGTGATAGTCCTCATCGACTACCACGGTCATCGCGTCATACCGGCAGGCAAACGGGAAGCGGATGGCGAAGTTATCTTTCGCGATGCTCCTGGCGGTTTTGTCGACGATTTCCGTCTCGAAAATCACCACATCATTAATGAACTTGTACAGGCTTTGAACAAGCACAAAGTGCTGCAAGTGCGCACATTCGCGGATGAACGTTGCGCCCATTACCAGCGGTTGGCGACTGATCGGGAATATTAACTTTTCATCATCTTCCAGACGACGCCTCGGGCGCGTACGAATCGTCGCACGCTCCTCCCACGCTTCGGAAAATGATTGATATTCTTCAGCTCTCATGAAGCGTTCCCTTTGTTCATGATGTTCAGTAGTAGTGCACTTCAAACAACAGGCAGCCGTCTTTGGAGTTGAACGGACCGTGCTCGGTGTGCGCCGCCCTGAAGAAGTAAGCGCCATCACGGTACGTCTTCTCGGGACGTTCATTACTGGCCAACTCTGTTTGATCGCCTTCGATCAAGTACACTTCTTCGTGATAATCATGCGTGTAGATTTCGCGGGTGCCGCCGCCCGGATGAAAACGCACCAGACGCGTGCGAATACCGGTCTTATTGATAGGGTCCAACGTGTCCTTGAATACCGTCAACGTGATCCCGCGCTCGGACTTGACCTCGAACCATTGGGCCTGGTCCGCTTCGATGATTTCTATGTTCATGCCACGCACTCACTGACATTTTCGCGCATGGCCACGCGCAAGTTGTCCCAGAGCGCCAGGCGACTTTGCACGGCTGCGATGGCCGATTCGTAGACTTCGTCCTGGCGCTGAGCATCACCGTTGACCAGGCGCGCGAGCAGGCTTTCCGCCGCCGGGCCGTGATCTTCGGAGTCGACTTCAATATGGCGTTGCAAGTAGTAGCGGAAGGTCGGGGCGTCGTCGGCGGTGATATCCCAGTCATCAAGAATGCGCTGGAACATCTCCGGAATAACGCTCTCACGCCCATGCAGGAACGCTGCGGCGACACAGTGCGTGGAGGCGTTTATGGCGGTTTCGATGGTGTCGGTCACAAAGGCCGAGGCTGCCAGGCCTGCGCCGCAGCGGTTCAACGCGGTCTGCAGGTCGACACCTTCACGCATCAGTTTGACGAAGAATTCAATCTTGTCGGTGCTGGCGCCGACTTCACGCATAGCGTGCAGGTAGAGTTCGAAGTGGCTGTAGTGACCGCCCTGCAGGTTCTGGTCAGACTCTTCGCCGAGGATGATTTCGTTGATCAAGTGCGCTGCCGCCGGGTCCAAGGGTGGGAGCCATGGCAGTCGAGTACAGGTCAGGTCCTGTTGCAGACGCTTGGCCAGAGACATGAAATCCCACACGGCAAAGACATGGGTTTCCATAAAGGCGCGCAAGACCGGCAATGAATTGATCTCAGCAAAGATCCGATGATTGCCCAGTTCGGTTTTCTTGGCGTTCAAGTGCGACTTTTTATCTTCCATGTTGCTCTCCTCATCAGGCTTAGTTGGGTCCCGACCGTTCGATATAAACCAGCCTGCCTTTTTTCAGGCATGAGCAGGCTTATCTCGCCATTACCGGCCAGCACACTATGTATTTCAGTTGAATTACAGCATGACACTTCGTCGGACCGAGCGGTCAGCCGCCGAAGCAAGACGAAACTTAGAGGAAGTTCATTACGCTCAGCAAGTGTTTTCTCAATAAATAATTCAAAATATTTCCGAACTATAAAACATACAACAACAGAAGCCCGATCAAAGTTATAGACATCAACTTTGTCGGGCGTGAGTTTGCCTACTCACCGGATCTGAGCATTTGCAAACTGTATGTCATTGCTAAGTTAGCAAGTCACCAAACTGTCAACAGGCCATTCGCCTTTTCACCATTCAAGTTCCCTCTTGCTCGTTGAGAAGTACCGCGTATCAATTGCGGACTTTATGCATTTAATTCTTTGCTTGTTGACGCAATGCCAATGCCGCCACACCACACAGGATCAACGCGATACAGGACACGTAGAACGCATCGCTGTAGGCCATCAGGTAGGCCTCGCGACGCACCGTATGCATCAGGCTTTCAATCACTTGCTGTTGGGCGGGCAATAGCTGGTTGAAGATGAATGCTTCACTGTCTGCCATGCTGGCGCGCAGGCGCTCCTGCAATGACGGGGAAAACAGGGTGATCGACTCGCCGACGCGCTCGGAATGAAAGCGCTCGCGCATCGCAACGATCTGCGTCAACCCGGCTGTGCCCACGGCGCCACCCAGGTTGCGCAGCATGGAGAACAAGGCGGAAGCCGAACCGGCCTCATCCTTGGCCAACCCGGACACGGCCAACACCGACAACGCCACCATGATCAATGGCTGCCCGATGCCCCGTACCACGGTGGACGGGATGATCACGTTGGCGGCGCTGTCCACGTCCAGATGCGCACCGAGATAGCACCCCAGGGCCATGATGAAAAATCCGCTGGCAACCATCAGCTTGGGGTTGAGCCACTTCATCAGGCGCGGCATGAACGGTGCCAGCACCAGTTGCACCATGCCATAGGCAATCAGGCTGATGCCGATTTCGCGCGCGTTGTAGCCCTGCAACTGGGACAGGTAATTGGGTACCAGAAAGACCAGGCCGAACGTGGCCCCGCCAAAAATGAACATCGCCGCGCTCGCCACGCCGAAGTTGTAGCTTTTGAGCAAGCGCAGGTTGATGAAGGAGCGGCTGCCGTAGAGCTGTGACAGCACGAAATACACCAGGGCGATGCCTGCGACCAAGGACATCCACACGATGAAATCGGAGCCGAACCAGTCCTTGCGCCCACCCTCTTCGAGCACGATCTGCAAACCGCCCAGGCCGACGATCATGGCCAAAATACCGCCCCAATCGCCGCGCTTGAGCAGGCTCAACTGCATCGGTTTGGCATCGATGGACCACGCCACCGCCAGCAACAGCAGAATGCCGGGGGCCAGTTGCAGGTAGAAAATCCAGCGCCAGGAATAGGCGTCAGTCAGCCAGCCGCCAATCGACGGCCCGGCGGCCTGGGCCACGCTGTTGGACAGGGCGAACAGCGCCATGCCCATGGCGATCTTGCTCGGCGGCAGTTCGGTGATGATCAGTTGGAACGACAACGGGATCAGCACCGCGCCGGCGGCGCCCTGGATGACCCGGATGATGATCATGACTTCCAGGTTGGGCGCCCAGGAACACGCGATGGAAGCCACCAGAAATACAAACGAGCCCACCAGCATCACCCGGCGCAGGGAAAACACCTGCACCAGCCAGGCGGTCAGCGGGATCATGACGATTTCGGCGACCAGATACGCCGTGGAAATCCACGAGCCCTCCTCAAAGGTCGCGCCCAGCGAGCCTTCGATTTCAGGCAGCGCGGCGCTGGTTACGTGTACGTTCATGCCGGCCATGAAACAGCCGAACAGCCCGCCGATCACCGCCACCCAGGCGCGAAAGGAGACGGTTTTCTCGCCGACCTCAGTCATGCTTGGCGTCCTGCACGGCAGGACGGGTATCTACCGTGGTAATCACTGACATGCCCGGCAGAATCGGGCCACCTTCATCGTGCTGATCGATCACGATCTTCACCGGGAAGCGCTGCACGATCTTGGTGAAATTGCCGGTGGCGTTGTCCGACGGCAGCAGCGCGAACACCGCTCCCGAGCCCGGCGAAAAACTCACCACATGCCCCGTGAGCTTGCGTCCCGAATAGCTGTCGACACTGATATCCACCGGTTGCCCGGCGCGCATGTCGCGCAGTTGGGTTTCCTTGTAGTTGGCCACCACGTAGGCCTGATGCAGAGGCACCACCGCCAGCAACGGCAGGCCCGGCGCGACGTACTGGCGCGTGCGCACCTTGCGCTGCCCCACCACCCCGTCGATCGGCGCGCGGATCAAGGTGTCTTCAAGCGCGTTGGTCGCCAGTTTCAACTGCGCCTCGGCCTGGCCGCGCCGGGCTATTTGCTGCTGGAGCGAGGCATCGGCCAATTGGCGCCGGGTAATGGCGACATTCAGCCGGGTTTCCTGCTGGCGCTGCATCGCCCGGGCAATTTCCACCGCAGCGCTGGCCTGGGTGTAACTGGCGGCTGCGCTTTCCAGGCGCTGGGCGCTGGCGGCATGCTCACGGACCAGGCCTTCATAGCGACGCTGATCCAGACCGGCGCGGCGCAACTCCGCTCCCACACTGCGCGTGTGCGCCTCAGCCTGGGCAATACCGGCCTTTTGTTGCGCGATCAGGCTGTCGGTGACTTGCAGGTTGGCCTGCTGGGCGGCAATCGAGGCTTGCGTTTCAGCCAACTCCGCACGGGCCTGGGCCAACCTCGCCTGGTAGTCACGGTCCTCGATGCGCACCAGCACATCGCCGGCCTTGACGGGCTGGTCATCCTCGACCAGCACCTGGGCCACGTAGCCCGATACCCGCGGACTGATGGGAATCCAGTCGGCGCGCACGTAGGCATCATCGGTCTGTTCCAGGTAGCGCCCGATGGTCATCCAATACACGCAGAACGCCACTGCCGCGATCAATAAAACAGCACCACCGAGCAGGATCAGGTTGCGTTTGCGGCGTTGCTTGCGGTCGTGCATGAGTTGCTCGACCACCTGCTCCTGCTCATCCTGCACAGTGTTTTTTTCATCAACAGCGATATTCATGGCTGGGTACCGGAAGAATTGACGGAAGCATGGGTGAGCGCAGCGGTCGGGGCCTGGCTGGAAGCGGACTGCCAACCGCCGCCCAGGGCGCGAAACAAACTGATCTGGCGCTGCAGCAACTGGCCATCGGCGTCGGCGCGCGTGGCTTGCAGGCGGATCAGCTCACGCTCGCTGTCGAGCACGTCGAGAAAGTCGATGGAGCCGGCGTTGTAATTGAACTGCGCGAGCCTGTAGGCGTGCTGACTGCTCTCCAGCGCCTGGCTCAGGGCGGCGTGGCGCTGGCGCTCGCCGTCGTACAACGCCAGTGCCTGGCGCACGTCCTTGAGGGCGTTGAGCACGCTGGCCTCGAATTGCGCGACCTGCACCTGCTCGAGCGCCCGGGCCTGGTTGACCCGTGCGCGATTGGCACGCCAGTTGGGGAACTGCCAGGTGATCAGCGGGCCGATGCCGAACATCACCGCGCTGCTGTCGCCCAGTTCATGGGGTTTGCTGGCTGAGGAAGACACTGATGCACCAAAGGTCACCTTCGGATACAGGTCGGCCTGGACGATATCCACTTGTAACGTGGCTGCCTGCAATGCCCGCTCGGCCTGGCGAATATCCGGGCGGCGCGCCAGTAATTGCCAGCCGTCCCCCACCGGCAGTGCGGCGGCGAGCTGCGGCACCGCTTCGCAGGTCGCCGCGCCTGAGCCTTGCTCCAGGTCCGCCACGCCAGTCAGCATCGCCAGTTCATACAACGCGGCCTGGCGACGCGCCTCCAGCATCGGCAGCAAGGCCAGGGTTTCGCCCTGCAATGCCTGCATGCGGCTGTATTCAAGATCCGTGACCACGCCTGCCTGACGCTGGCGATCGGTCAGTGCCAGGCTGTGCCCGACCACTTCCAGTGAATGGCGCTGCACCTTGGCGCGTGCGCCCAGGGCACAGGCATTCACGTAGGCGCGGGTGGTTTGCGCAGCGACCGTGATACGCAGCAGGTCTTCGGCGTCCTGGGCCGCCGCCGCCTGCACCTGCGCCCGCTCGATACTGCGCTGGACCTGGCCCCACACATCCACCTGGTAAGCCAACTCGAAGCCCGGGTTGAACGCCCACTGCGACGGCGCGTGGCTGTCGGTGGCCTTGGCCAGGGTCTGATCGTCGGCCGTCTTGCCGTAAACGGCGCCCAGCGAGGCCTGCGTGGACGGCCAGCGCTCGGCGTCGGCCTGCATGATCCCGGCCAGCATCGCCTGCACATGAGCCTGCGCCGCCGCCAGGTCACGGTTGTGCGCCAACGCTTGCTGCACCAGCGCATCGAGTCTGGGGTCGTTGTACAACTGCCACCAACGGTCGGGTAACGCCTGGGCCGATACGCCTTGCGGCAGGCGACTCAAGGCATCGATGCGCTGCGGGTGGGGTTGCGCCGGCGTATGGGCGACCCAGGAGGAACACCCCGTCAACCAGACAACCGCCACGCCCAGGAGCGAAAGACGGCAGTGCCGCGCGGAAAAAGAAGGCGAACCCATCGCAGAAATCCAGAGTGCTAAGTAGAGACGCAGATTAAGAGAGCACCGCGTCGCGCATCTCCCGAGTTCCAGACAACCATCGTTTCGATTGGGACAACCTGCGTGCCACCGTTGAATCCTGAGCAACCGTCGGCCGCGCAGACGCAAACATGGCCCTGCGCAGCCGCGGGCCATGTCCAGTGGGAGGGGTGTGAACGCCGGGTGCGGCTCAGACCAGACGGCAGTTGCTCGGTGTATAACCCATGGTGCGTTTGAACATCGCGGTAAAAGCGCTCGGGCTTTGATAACCATGCTCCAGCGCCACTTCCAGAATGGACACGCCGCAGGCCAGGCGCTGCATGCTCAGCAGCAGCCGCGTGCGCTTGCGCCACTCGCCGTAACTCATGCCCAACTCTTTCTGGAACAGCCGAGCCAGGGTGCGCGAACTCATATTGAGTTGCACCGCCCAGCTCTCCAGTTTCGACTCCTGGGAGGGGTTGTCGATAAAGTCGGCACACAGCGACTTGAGCCGCGGCTCGTCCGGGATCGGTACATGGGCCAAAACCCTTTGTGCCCGGTCGAGTTCGGAGAAAATCAGGTCGACAATCTGCACATGACGCACCGCGGCCGACTCACTGTCAGGCACCTCGGACGCAGCGATGATCAACTCGCGCAGCAGTGGCGATACGCGGATGACGTGGCACTCCTCGGTCAAGGCACGGTGGGCGCCGGGGGTGATCAGCAACGTGCGCATGCGCACCTCGCCGGTCATGCGGATCTGATGCTCCTGCCCCGAGGGCACCCACAACGCGTGTCCGGAAGGCACCACCCACGTGGTGCCGACCACCGATACCAGCATCACGCCGTTGATGGCATAGACCAACTGGCCTTCTTCATGTCGATGCGAGGCAACGATGTCACCGTGACCAAAGTTACCGGTGAGCGCCGCCAATGCGGTATGCGCATTCATCTCAGGAAGGCACCGCAGCACTCACCACGCTGAGCAGGCCCAGACGCGATGCGCGGTTGACCGCACTCGTCACCGCCTTGAGGGACGCCAGCAGGATACTGCCGTCGCGGGCGGCACCAAACAGCAGCTGGTTGTTCACACGGATCTCTACGTAGGCCAGCGCCTCGGCCTGGGCACCGTCACGGGTGGCATGCTCATGGTAATCGGCGATGTCGAAGTGCACGCCGCGTTGAGCGAATGCGTCCACCAGCGCCGCCAGCGGGCCGTTGCCTTCGCCGCTCAGTTCGATGTCCCTCGCGCCGCCGGTCAGCGTACCCTCCAGATACGTCACGTTGCCTTCGCTGACCAACTTGGGCTGCAACAACGTGTAAGGGTTGCCCTGATCCAGGTAGTGCCGGGTAAAGCAGGCCAGGATCATCTCGCCGCTGACTTCCTGGCCGGAAGCATCGGCTTCCTGCTGGACCAGGCTGCTGAATTCCATCTGCAAACGGCGTGGCATGACAATGCCATGCTGTTCCAGCAGGTACGCCACGCCGCCTTTGCCCGACTGGCTGTTGACACGAATCACCGCCTCATAGCTGCGCCCCATGTCGGCCGGGTCGATCGGCAGGTACGGCACTTCCCAGCGTCCGTCGGGATTGGCCTGGCGCGCCGCGAAACCTTTTTTGATCGCGTCCTGGTGCGAGCCCGAGAACGCCGTGAACACCAATTCCCCTGCGTAGGGATGGCGCGGGTGCGTGGGCAGTTGGTTGCAGAACTCGACCTCACGCTGCACGTGGATGATGTCGGAGAAATCCAGTTGCGGGTCGATACCGCTGGTGTAGAGGTTCATTGCCAGCGTCAGGATATCCACGTTGCCGGTGCGCTCACCGTTGCCGAACAAGGTGCCCTCGACACGCTCCGCCCCGGCCAGACAAGCCTGCTCGGCCGTCGCCACCCCGGTGCCGCGATCGTTATGCGGGTGAACACTGATGACCACGCTGTCGCGCCGGCTGAAATGTCGGCAAAACCACTCGATCTGATCGGCGAAGACGTTCGCCGTAGAGACTTCCACGGTGGTCGGCAGATTCAGGATCATTTTGTTCGACGGCGTCGGCCCAAACGCATCCGTCACCGCCTCGCAAACCTCCAGCGCGAAGTCCAGCTCGGTAAAGCAGAAAGTTTCGGGAGAATACTGGAACGTCCATTGCGTATCTGGATTGTTGTCCATGTGACGCTTGATTTCACGCGTCGCCTGGGTGGCGATGTCGATGCAGCCGGCGCGGTCGACGCCGAACACCACTTCGCGAAACACCGGCGCGGTGGCGTTGTACACGTGCACGATCGCTCGCGGTGCGCCCTTCAAGGCCTCAAAGGTGCGCTCGATCAAATGACTGCGCGCCTGCGTCATCACCTGGATAGTCACATCGTCGGGAATCGCGCCACTGTCGATCAGTTCACGCACGTAATCGAAGTCGGTCTGGGATGCAGCGGGAAACCCCACCTCGATCTCCTTGAAACCCACCTTCACCAGCAGCTCGAAGAAGCGGCGCTTGCGCTCGGCATTCATGGGTTCGATCAGCGCCTGGTTGCCATCACGCATATCGACACTGCACCAGGTCGGCGCAGCAGCCTGCACGACACTGGGCCATTGGCGGTCCGGCAGATCCACGGTGGTGAAATGGCGGTATTTGCTGGAAGGGTCCTTGAGCATCATGCGGCTTCTCCTTTTTAGAACTGATCGTCGGTTGCCTGGGCGGCCTCGCTGACCGCGCTCGACATTGGATCCAATACTAAACAAAGAAAGCTTGGCATGAATTGCGTATTTGAGTCGACAACGTGAAGAAAAATACACAAACAACCAATATCTATAAAAATATTGGTGAATTTGTTCAACTTGTCTATTTTAAGAGCAATAACTTGGATGGATCGGCAGGGAGGCGAGACAAAAGATGGTGTATCGGCTGACCAGCGAGATGAATCGATCACGGCGCAATGCGTATCGATTGGGTGACGCGGAATGACAGGCAAAAAAAAACCCGGAAATCCTCACTTGCGTGGGCCTTCCGGATTTTCTAAACCGCCAAAAATGGTGGGTCGTGTGGGATTCGAACCTACGACCAATTGGTTAAAAGCCAACTGCTCTACCAACTGAGCTAACGACCCGCTGTGTGGTGGCGCGTATAATACTGATTTCTAAGGATTATTCAACACCTTATTTGAAATAAATCAGAAAAAACCCATTGAAGCTAAAAATGGTGCGGTTTGAAGGCCTTCCACAGCCGTCTCAGCGACCTGGTTCGTCATTCCACAGGTATTTGTGCAATTGCAACTGCAGGCGTACCGGCAGGTTATCCGCCACTACCCAGTCCGCAAGATCGCGTGCGTTGAGGTCGTGATGACTTGGGGAGAACAGCACCTCCCCCGCTCGACGCTCAAGGCCGTACTGGATCAGCTTGGAAGTCGCCCAGTCATAATCGTCGCGAGAGCAAATGACGAACTTGACCTGATCGTTCGCCGTCAGCAAGTCCATGTTCTCGTAGCGATTGCGATGGGCTTCCTTGGAGTCAGGGGTTTTTAGATCGACCACCCGACTGACACGCGGATCTACCGCAGAGATATCCAAGGCGCCGCTGGTTTCCAGGGAGACCTCGTAACCGGCATCACACAACTGCTTGAGCAAGGGGATGGCATTGGGTTGCGCCAACGGCTCGCCGCCCGTTACACAGACGTAGCGCGGCCGATAACCGGCAACCTGCTCGAGGATGTCATCCAGGGTGCGTACGGTGCCGCCGCTGAAGGCATAGGCGCTGTCACAGTATTGGCAACGCAAGGGGCAGCCGGTGAGCCGTACGAATACGGTGGGCAGGCCGGCAGTGCGCGTTTCACCCTGCAACGAGTAAAAAACTTCGGTAATACGTAATGTGTCTTGCATAGTCGCCACGGGCGTAACAGCTAAACAGGCTGTCCGCCTCCGTCAGGCACTTCAAGGGATTGCGCCAACGCGTCAACCCCAGGAAGCGTGTTTCATAAAAGGGCGTGGATTCTAACGAAAAAACCCGCGCCAGGCGCGGGTTTCTTCTAAACGGGCTGCATTGCCTACAAGCGTTGCAGGTCCCGCTGGGCCAACTGCGCGGCGGAGGTGCCCGGATACTGGGCAACCACCTGCTGCAGAATGCCTTTGACCTTGTCGGTATGACCCAGGCGGCGCTCTACGTCAGCCAGCTTGTACAGCGAGTCAGGCACCTTGGCATGCTTGGGGTACAACTGGCTGACCTTGGCAAACGCCTGGCCCGCCCCCTGCAAATCACCTTTTGCCAGGTTGACCTCACCCAACCAGTACTGGGCATTGCCCGCATACTGGCTGTTCGGGTACTTGCGCAGGAACGCGGTAAAGGCCTGGCTGGCTTTATCGAAGTCCTTGGCCTTGATCAGGTCGAAGGCTGCATCGTAATACAGTTTTTCCTTCGCCGGATCGCCCGGTTCGCTGCTCGCGGCAGGGGCAGCTGCTGCGGCCCCCGCTGCTGCGCCACCGGCAGCGGCACCACCGATAGCGGCACTGGGCGCGCCACCGGCAGAAGAATTATCAGGAGTAGCGGCAGGTGCAACACCGGCTCCAATACGTCGATCAAGATCCTGGTAACGCTCCAGGCCTTCTTGCTTGAGTTGGTTCACTTGATTCTGCAGAACTTCAATGGCGCCTTGTTGCTGGGCCAATTGATCCTGCATGCGTTGCAGCTGGTTGAACAGCTCGCCCTGTGCCGAGGGCGCGGCCGTAGCCGCGCCCCCAGCATAGGCGCCGTTCGTGCCATAACCTGCTGGCGGATAACTGCTGCCGCTATTGTTATAGCCAGAGTTGCTATCCGTTACAGGAACCGCAGCCCACACCGCAAGCGGTGCGAGGCTGAGAGCCAATACAGTCAGAGCACGACGGCACGTTCGCATGACGAATTACTTACGCAGTTCGACGCGACGGTTCTGAGCCCACGACTGCTCGTCGTTGCCAGTTGCAACTGGACGCTCTTTACCGTAGGAAACCAGTTCCAGTTGGCCTGGAGCAACACCTTGCAGTACCAGGTAGCGCTGAACGGCTTTCGCACGACGCTCGCCCAGAGCCATGTTGTACTCACGAGTACCACGGGCGTCAGTGTTACCTTCCAGAACAACGCGAGCGCCGTTAGCTTTCAGGTCCTTGGCGTGAACGTCCAGAGCGCGCATGGCTTCTGGCTTCAGGTCCGAACTGTCGTATTCGAAGTAGAAAGTGGTGATCGCGCGCAGAGCAGCTTCTTCGCTCAGGGAGCCGTCGACTGCACCAGTGTTAGCGCCGTAACCAGCGTTTGGATCAACAGCTGCGCCTTCACCGGCATTGTCGCCGCCTTTAGAGGAGCAACCAACGGCTACGGACAGAGCCAGAGCCAGAGCAGCAAACTTACCAAACTTCAGCATTTCCATCGTGAAACTCCTAATGAACCCCAGTGTGTTAAGTACTTCTTTTTGTAGCGCCGCGTCAGTTCAGGTAAGGGGACCAGGATGGTTCTCTGACTTCGCCTTGTGCGGTAGGAAGCGGGAGCCTTACGCGTCCGTTGATGGACACGAGCATCAAGACTCCCCGGCCCTGCTGGCGGGTGGCGTAGATTACCATGGTGCCGTTGGGCGCAACAGTGGCTGACTCATCAAGGTTGGTATCTGTAAGGATTTTCACGGTTCCGCGCTGCAAATCCTGGGCCGCAACCCGGAAATTAGTGAAACCATCCTGACGGTGAATCATTACCAACGTCTTTTCATCGGCCGAAAGCTTGGGATTGGCGTTGTAGTTACCGATAAAGGTCACACGTTCCGCGCCGCCACCGTTCACATTTGCCTTGTAGACCTGAGGCTTGCCGCCACGGTCAGAGGTGAAGTAGATGGTCGAACCATCTTTACCCCAGAACGGTTCGGTGTTGATACCCGGGCCGCTGGTCACACGCGAGAGCTGACGCGAGGCCATGTTCATCACGTAGATATCCGGGTTACCGTCCTTGGACAGCACGAATGCCAGGCGCGAACCATCCGGCGACCAGGCCGGTGCACCGTTGAGGCCTTCGAAGTTGGTGATCTGCTCGCGACGGCCGGTATCAATGTGCTGGACGAAGATACGTGGACGCTTCTGTTCGAACGATACGTAGGCAATACGCTTGCCGTCCGGCGCGAAGCGCGGCGACAGGATGGGCTCACGGGACTGCAGCAAGGTCACTGCACGCGCACCGTCGTAGTCCGAACGCTGCAGGGTGTAGCGGGTGTTGTCGACAGAGAAACGCTCAGCGGTCACATACAACAGGCGCGTGGAGAATGCCCCCTTGATACCGGTGAGTTTTTCAAACGACTGGTCCGAAATGTAGTGGGCCATGTCGCGCAGTTGTTCAGCGGTGCCGGAGACATTGCCGGTCAGGACCTGCTGCTCGGTGGCCACGTTGAACAAGGTGTAGGTGATTTGCAGGCGACCGCCGGCCGGCGTGATGTTGCCGACCATCAGGTACTGCGCGCCCACCGCTTTCCAGTCACGGAACACAACTTCGCTGGCCTGGTTGGGCTGGCTGATCATGTTGCCTTTTGGAATCGGTGCGTAGTAGCCGGAGTTACGCAGGTCGTCACTGACGATCTGGGCCATGTCATCCGGCAGCACACTGCCGCCCTGCCAGCCGAACGGTACCACCGCGATCGGGGTGGCCCGATCGCTGCCGCTGGTAACCAGGATGTTCTTTTCATCCGCCGCCGCTATCCCTGCCATACAGCAAATAACGACAAGCATTCCTCGAAGAAGGTTTCTCACAAGGCTAGATCCTCAGGTGTGAATGTCATCTTGAATGAACGATAGGGAGCGAAGTCGCTTGGTTTCATTCCCTGCATCTCGGTCAACCGGCCAATATTCTTGACTGCGGCAACCGCCGAACTGTCGAACGAACCGTCACCACTGGACTTGGCCACGCTGACCGAAGTCACCGTACCGTCCGGCAACATGCCGATCTGCAGCACTACTGTCATGCCTTTACGTGCCGAAGGTGGACGTGTCCAGCCTTCCGCTGCCCGCGCCCGGATCAGGTCGTCAAAACTGCCCGCGACTTCATCGCCACGTTCATCGGCCAAGGCTTGCTGACGCTGCGGCGTGTCGGAAAGCAAATCTGCCAGGGCCTGGGCCTTTTTCTCTTCGGCGGATTTACGGGCTGCTTCCTGGGCCTTTTTCTTGGAGGCGTCGGCGGCAGCTTTCTTCTTCGCGTCGTCGGCGACTTTTTTCTTCGCCTCGTCTGCTTCAGCTTTTTTCTTGGCGTCTTCGGCGGCTTTCTTCTTCGCGTCTTCGACGATCTTCTTCTTGGCTTCCTCAGCGGCCTTTTTCTTGGCCTCTTCTTCGGCAGCTTTCTTGGCTTCTTCTTCGGACTTCTTCTTGGCTATATCAGCCAATTGTTTCTCTTCGGCCTTTTTGGCTTCGGCAGCTTTCTCGGACTTCTTGGCTTCATCAGCCTTTTTCGCCTCGTCAGCTTTCTTCGCTTCGTCAGCCTTTTTCGATTCCTCGGCCTTTTGAGCCGCCTCTTCTTTCTTTTGTTCCGCAGCAGCCTTCACCGCTTCCTGCTCGACCTTCTTCTGTTCCATCTGCTCGACTTCGGTCTGGCGCGCAGCCGACTTCTGGGCCTCACCCGCAATCTTCTGATTGGTCTGGGTGGTGGCCTGACTTTTCGATTTCAGCTGATACAGGGTCGCCTGCACGATCGGCTTGGCTGGCGGCAGGTCCGGGGTCATGGCAAAGCTGACGAACAGCATGCCGAACACCAGGACGTGCAGGGCAATTGCCCAGACGCTAGGCCAGAAGAAGCTTTCCGAGGCGGACGGCTCTCGCTGTTGCTGCATCAGGGCGCCTCGGTAATCAAGCCAACGTTACCCACGCCGGCCTTCTGCAGCCCGCCCATGGCGCCCATGACGGAACCGTAGTCGACCGACTTGTCGCCGCGGATGAACACCTGGGTGTGCTTGCCGCCTTCGTTGCCGGAACGAATGATCTTGGTCACGGCATCGGTCATCGCCGGCAAGGTCAGGGCCTTGTCCTGCTGTTTCTGCGTGTCGACTTCGCTGCCAAGGTTCCAGTAGTAGGTCTTGTCAGCCTTGATCGAAATGGTCAGGACCTGAGTGTTGTTGTCCTGCGGCAAGGCTTCACTGGAAACCTTGGGCAGATCAACCTTCACGCCCTGGTTGAGCATCGGCGCGGTCACCATGAAGATAACCAGCAGCACCAGCATCACGTCGATGTAGGGCACTACGTTCATCTCGGCGACCGGCTTGCGCTTTTTGCGAGCTCGAGCGATTAAAGCCATTGGGAATTACCTGCTTATTCTTCGCTGGTGTGCACTTTACGGTGCAGGATCGCCTGGAATTCATCGGCGAAGGTGTAGTAACGGCCAATCAAGGTTTCGCTGGTGGCGGCAAAACGGTTGTAGGCGATTACTGCGGGGATAGCGGCGAACAGGCCGATCGCGGTGGCGATCAGGGCTTCGGCAATGCCCGGGGCTACGGTAGCCAGGGTCGCCTGCTGCGCCTGGGCCAGACCCCGGAAGGAGTTCATGATGCCCCATACGGTACCGAACAGGCCGATGTACGGGCTGACGGAGCCGACGGTCGCCAGGAACGGCAGGCTTTGCTCCAGCTTCTCTTCTTCGCGGGAGATGGCCACGCGCATGGCTCGGGCCACGCCTTCCATCACGGCTTCCGGGTCAACGCCCGGCTGCTGGCGCAGGCGCGAGAATTCCTTGAAGCCGGCGCGGAAGATTTGCTCGACGCCCGAATCCGGGTCCGGATTGCTGCCGGCCTGGCGATACAGCTTGGACAGGTCGATACCCGACCAGAAGCGCTCCTCGAAGCTCTCCAGGGCGCGTCGACCGGCACGCAGCAGGTTGCTGCGCTGAAAAATCATGACCCAAGAGGTAACCGATGCGGCTACCAGGGTCAGCATGACCAGTTGCACCACGATACTGGCATTACTGACCAGGCTCCACATCGAGGAATGGTCGACGACGGTAGGTTCCACGCTAAATCTCCTGCTTTGATTGTTTACCCGCGCCGCTCACGGCAGCAAAGGCCGCACGTAGAGTTTCGGGAATGGCCCGAGGTTTCAAACTGTTGGTGCGTACACATGCCACCAGGAACTGCCCCTCACAGAGCAGCGTTGCATCCGTAGCCCGCCTGACCTGCTGCTTGAATCGCAGGCTGGCACGGTTCAATTCGATGACTTCAGCGCTGACCAGCAACTCATCGTCCAGTCGCGCCGGTGCGTGGTAACGCGCCTCGCTGGAATGCACGACGAATAACAGGTCCTCCCCGGCCAGCGTGGATTGGGCAAAGCCCAGCTCCCTTAGCCGCTCGGTTCGAGCCCGTTCCATGAATTTCAGGTAATTGACGTAATAAACGATGCCGCCGGCATCAGTGTCCTCGTAATAAACGCGACAGCGATGTGCGAACGACTGATCCCCGTTTTGCGCGCGCATACTCTAGTGCTTACTCCTCAGGTTGCCAATCCGGCTGGACAACTGTTTTTTCAATACCTGAACATATTTCCAACGCCTGAATGACGACGCCAGACACTGGGACAGCACAAACTTCAGATAAATCACCCCACATGGCAAATACCCTGCAGGAGCGAGCTTGCTCGCGAAGCACCTGAGCGCGACGCGTATCACCAGACACACTGCGTCATCGTTGACGTTTTTCGCGAGCAAGCTCGCTCCTACAGTTTTTTAATCGTCTACCGCATCAAGGAATTCGTCTACCACAGGCATCTCTCCCAATCGTGACGGAATGTTTAGCCCAAAGTGCAGATAGGCATGACGCGTCACCACCCTGCCCCGCGGCGTGCGCATGATATAGCCCTGCTGGATCAGGTAGGGCTCCAGTACATCTTCAATGGTGTGACGCTCTTCACTGATTGCAGCCGCAAGGCTGTCCACACCCACCGGGCCGCCGTCGAACTTCTCGATCATGGTCAGGAGCAGACGCCGATCCTGGTGATCGAAGCCATGTTCGTCCACATCCAGCAGGTTCAAGGCCAGGTCCGCGACCGCCTTGGTGATATGCCCCTTGGCGCGCACCTCGGCAAAATCGCGCACGCGGCGCAGCAAGCGGTTGGCGATCCGAGGTGTACCGCGGGCACGCCGGGCGATTTCGAAAGCGCCTTCCGGGTCCAATGGCAAGCCGAGGATGTTCGCCGAACGGCTGACGATGGTCGCAAGGTCTGCCGTGCTATAGAACTCCAGACGTTGAACAATGCCGAAACGGTCTCGCAGCGGGTTGGTCAACATGCCCGCGCGGGTCGTGGCCCCCACCAGCGTGAACGGCGGCAGGTCAAGCTTGATCGAACGGGCCGCCGGGCCTTCGCCGATCATGATGTCGAGCTGGAAGTCCTCCATCGCCGGGTATAACACTTCTTCGACAATCGGCGACAACCGGTGGATCTCGTCGATAAACAGGACGTCGTGGGGTTCCAGATTGGTCAGCAACGCGGCCAGGTCGCCGGGGCGCTCCAGCACCGGGCCGGACGTGGACTTGATCGACACGCCCATTTCCTGGGCAATGATGTTGGCCAGGGTGGTCTTGCCCAGGCCCGGCGGGCCGAAGATCAGCGTGTGATCCAGCGACTCACTGCGCCCGCGTGCGGCCTGGATGAACAGCTCCATCTGCTCGCGCACGGTGGGCTGGCCGATATAGTCGGCCAGGCTCAGGGGGCGGATGGCGCGGTCCTGGACTTCTTCACGGTCGCGCGGGCCGGTAGCCGCGATCAGACGATCAGCTTCTATCACTTAAATCATTCCCTTCAGGGCTCGGCGGATCATGTCTTCACTGCTCAGGTTCTTGTCCTTGATGGCCGATACGGCCTTGCTGGCCTCCTGTGGCTTGTAGCCCAGGGAGATCAACGCACTGACCGCATCGCTTTCGGCACTGGCGACCTGGCCTGCCGGCATATCCGGCTGGTTCGGGACCAGGGCGAACATGCTCGGCACCACTTCCCAGGCCTTGAAACGGTCCTTGAGTTCCACCAGCAAACGCTCGGCGGTTTTCTTGCCCACACCCGGCACCTTGGTCAAGGCCGAGGTGTCCTGGGCTGAAACGGCGCGTACCAGTTCATCCACTTCCAGGCTCGACATCAATGCCAGAGCCAATTTGGGCCCGACGCCATTGAGCCGAATCAGCTCGCGGAAGAAATCGCGGTCGCGCTTGCCGATGAAACCATAGAGCAGTTGCGCGTCTTCGCGCACCACTAAATGCGTGTGCAAGGTTATCGGCTCGCCGACCGACGGCAAGCGGTACAAGGTGGTCATGGGCACTTCAAGCTCATAACCCAATCCATTCACATCCAGAATCAGGTGCGGCGGCTGTTTCTCAGCCAGGGTGCCGCGCAAGCGTCCAATCACGGTTCAGATCCTTAAAGCTTGGGGGTCAGAGCAGGCCTGACCAGAAATAACGATTGCGCTGATGCTATCAGAGACGCAGGCGTCCGCCACGGCTGCGTGCCGCACCCAGGCCATGGGGCAGCAGGCTGGAGCGGGTGTGGGCGTGGCAAATGGCGATGGCCAGGGCGTCGGAGGCGTCGATCTGGGGTTTTGAGGTGAGTTTGAGCATGTGCATGACCATTATCTGCACCTGCTCTTTATTGGCCCCACCCGTACCCACGACGGCCTGCTTGACCTGGGTCGCGGTGTATTCGGCGATCTCCATGCCCTCCTCGGCCCCCGCCACGATGGCCGCGCCACGCGCCTGGCCGAGCTTGAGCGCCGAATCGGCATTCTTGGCCATAAAGACTTTTTCGATGCCCATGGTTACCGGGCCGTAGGTCTGGATGACCTCCCGCACGCCGCGATAGACGATCTGCAGGCGTTCGGCCAGTTCGCCTGCGCCCGTGCGGATGCAGCCTGAGGCGACATACACGCAGCCGCGCGGGGTCTGTTGCACCACGCCAAAACCGGTGATGCGCGAACCGGGGTCGATACCTAGGATTAAAGTCATAACGCCTGCGGGTTGGATAAATACAATTTCTGACACACCGTAGTTTCAATGTGGGAGGGGGCTTGCCCCCCGATGGCGGTGGGTCAGTCACAAATGTGCCTACTGACACTCCCTCATCGGGGGCAAGCCCCCTCCCACATTTTGACCTCATCGCTTTTTAGACTAGCTGTTCAGCCACGGACTCGGGGATGTCGGCGTTGGAGTACACATTCTGCACATCATCCAGGTCTTCGAGCATGTCCAGCAGCTTCAACACCTTCTGCGCACCGTCCAGGTCGAGTTCGGCGCTGGTGGTCGGCAGCATCACGATTTCCGCGTCGGTGCCCTTGAAGCCTGCGGCTTCCAGGGTATTGCGCACTGAGTAGAAGCTGGCGAAGGAGGTGAACACGTCAATGGAGCCATCTTCGTTGGTGACGACGTCGTCGGCGTCCGCCTCCATCGCGGCTTCCATCAGCGCGTCTTCATCCGTGCCCGGTGCAAAGGTAATCTGGCCCTTGCGCTCGAACAGATAGGCCACCGAACCGTCGGTCCCCAGGTTGCCGCCGCACTTGCTGAACGCGTGGCGCACCGCTGCGGCGGTACGGTTGCGGTTGTCGGTCATGCATTCGACCATCACCGCCACGCCGCCCGGGCCGTAGCCTTCGTAGGTCAATTCGACCATGTCGTCGGTATCGGCCGCACCGGCACCACGGGCCACGGCGCGGTCGATGATGTCGCGGCTCATGTTGGCGCCGAGCGCCTTGTCCAGCGCCAGGCGCAGGCGCGGGTTGGAGCCCGGGTCACCGCCACCCTGGCGGGCGGCGACGGTCAGTTCGCGAATCCACTTGGTGAAAATCTTGCCTTTCTTGGCATCCTGACGCTCTTTGCGGTGCTTGATGTTCGCCCACTTGGAATGGCCAGCCATAACACAACTCCGAAATTCTCTAGAAACCTATCAATCCCGCCGCCGGCGAGATTTCCCTCTTTTAAACGCAAAGGCGCATCCGAAGATGCGCCTTTTTGACTGCTTACAACCTTATCGCGCTTTCACGCAGCAGCCTTACTCAGCCTTCGGCGTCTCGCGCAGACGGATGTGCAGTTCGCGCAGTGCCTTGGCATCCACCACACCCGGGGCCTGGGTCATGACGTCCGCGGCGCTCTGGGTTTTCGGGAACGCAATCACCTCACGGATCGACTGGGCGCCGGTCATCAGCATCACCAGACGGTCCAGGCCGAACGCCAAACCACCGTGCGGCGGCGCGCCGTATTTCAGCGCGTCGAGCAGGAAGCCGAACTTCTCTTCCTGTTCCGCTTCGTTGATGCCCAGCAGGCGGAACACCGCTTGTTGCATCTCCTTGCGGTGGATACGGATCGAACCGCCACCCAGCTCGGTGCCGTTGAGCACCATGTCGTAGGCACGGGACAGCGCGCCGGCCGGGTTGGCTTCCAGCTCGGCCGGGGAGCACTTCGGCGCGGTGAACGGGTGGTGCAAGGCGCTGAAGCTGCCGTCGTCGTTCTCTTCGAACATCGGGAAGTCGACAACCCACATCGGCGCCCATTCGCAGGTCAGCAGGTTCAGGTCGTGGCCGAGCTTGATGCGCAGCGCGCCCAGGGCCTCGCTGACGATCTTGGCCTTGTCGGCGCCGAAGAACACGATGTCGCCATCGACTGCACCAACGCGATCGAGGATTTCGTTCAGGTTGTCCAGCGGGATGTTTTTAACGATCGGCGATTGCAGACCGTCAACGCCATTGGCGCGCTCGTTGACCTTGATGTAAGCCAGGCCCTTGGCACCGTAGATGCCGACGAACTTGGTGTAGTCGTCGATCTGCTTGCGCGGCATGCTCGCACCGCCCGGCACGCGCAGGGCGGCGATGCGGCATTTCGGGTCGTTGGCCGGGCCGCTGAACACCTTGAAGTCGACTTCTTTCAACTGGTCGGCCACGTCCACCAGTTCCAGCGGGTTACGCAGGTCCGGCTTGTCGGAACCGTAGCGGCGCATGGCTTCTTCGAAGGTCATGTGCGGGAAGTCGCCGAACTCCAGGTCCAGCACTTCCTTGAACAGGTTGCGGATCATTTGTTCGGTGAGGCCCATGATCTCTTTTTCATCGAGGAAGCTGGTCTCGATGTCGATCTGGGTGAATTCCGGCTGGCGGTCGGCGCGCAGGTCTTCGTCGCGGAAGCACTTGGCGATCTGGTAGTAACGGTCGAAGCCGGCCACCATCAACAGCTGCTTGAACAGTTGCGGCGATTGCGGCAAGGCGAAGAAGCTGCCTGGGTGGGTACGGCTAGGCACCAGATAGTCACGCGCGCCTTCCGGGGTGGCGCGGGTGAGGATCGGCGTCTCAACGTCAAGGAAGCCGTTCTCGTCGAGGAAGCGGCGGATGCTGGTGGTCATGCGCGAGCGCAGACGCAGCTTCTCGGCCATTTCCGGGCGACGCAGGTCCAGGAAGCGATAGCGCAGGCGAGTTTCCTCGCCAACGTCGGAATATTCGTTGAGCGGGAACGGCGGGGTTTCCGACTCGTTCAGCACCTGCAGCTCATAGCCCAGCACTTCAATGCCGCCGGACGCCATGTTCTTGTTCACCGCACCGGCCGGGCGCAGACGCACCTTGCCGGTGATTTTCACGACGTATTCGCTGCGCACGCGGTCGGCGGCAGCGAAGCTCTCGGCGCGATCCGGGTCGAACACCACCTGGGCCAGACCATCACGATCACGGATATCGAGGAAGATCACCCCGCCGTGGTCGCGGCGACGGTGAACCCATCCGCAAAGGGTGATTTCCTGACCTTCCAGGGTCTCGTTCAGTTGGCCGCAATAGTGGCTGCGCATCATGGTAGTGGTTTCACTTCTCGTAATTCGAAATTCGGTGGCAGGCCTGCCGCGTCACCGTACATTAAAGCAGGGGACGGATAATGCAGGAGCCTGCGCGTAGAGTTCAACTCAGTCTGCTTTGTCGCCGCCCGCCAGGTTCTTCTTGGCGCCGGTCTTGAAATCGGTCTCGTACCAGCCGCTGCCGCTCAGGCGGAAACCCGGCATGGACAACATCTTTTTCAACTCAGGTGCCTGGCAGGCTGGGCAATCGACCAACGGCGCGGCGCTGATCTTCTGAATGGCTTCCAACTGATGACCACAGGAAGCACATTGATAGTCGTACATGGGCATGGAGATGTCTCGGCGATCAGATCGTAACGGCGCCACGCCCTGCCGTCGTGCATATAACCCGGCATGCGCAGCAAAGCGCGGGATTATATCTGGTAAATCGAGGCAGCGCAGCCGGCTTTCTGCCCGAGGCCCGGCCCGCCGCAAGCATGGGCCGGGCCCTGGCGCCCTCCAGTCAGACTGACCCGCAGGTGCCAACGCGATCTTTCAACAGGTGAACGACGCACACCACCCGCACCAGCCCGCTGAAGTTCTTCACGCCGCCATAACGCAGATGCACTTCGCGGTCGACATAGGACAACAACGCACTGACCGAGCAGGTATTGATCCTGGCTATTTCCGTCAGAATGTTCCAATAGATCTGTTCAAGCCGCAGGCACGTGGAAAACCCGTTGAGGCGCACCGACCGCGATAAGGGTTTGGCGAGCCCCATGTCGAACCCTTTCGCGAAAGGGTCGACCTTTATCTTGTGAAAACCTGCGGTTTCCACGCCCTTACCCAATCCACACGACATACACCTGACACTCCCTTGCCAAACATCGGTCCATGGGTTTGTCCCATTGGACGGTAGGCCTATAAAACAGCAGGAAGCGATGGGCAGCCAGAAGACGCGGGAGTTGGGCGTCGTAGGACAACGCCAGGAAACACAGGGAAACAAGTGGGTGGCGGCATGAAGACGCCACCCAAGCTTGACGGTTACTGGTTTTCGAGCAGCGAGCGCAGCATCCAGGCGGTTTTTTCGTGCACTTGCATACGCTGGGTCAGCAGGTCGGCCGTCGGCTCATCGCTGACCTTGTCGAGCAACGGGAAAATGCCCCGCGCGGTGCGAGTGACGGCCTCTTGGCCGGCCACCAGTTGCTTGATCATCTCTTCGGCGCTCGGCACACCCTCTTCTTCCTTGATCGAAGACAGACGGGCGTAGATCGAGTAGGCGCCCGGCGCCGGGAAGCCCAGGGCACGAATACGCTCGGCGATGGAATCCACCGCCAGTGCCAGTTCGTTGTACTGCTCCTCGAACATCAGGTGCAGCGTACGAAACATGGGGCCCGTGACGTTCCAATGGAAGTTGTGGGTCTTCAGATACAGTACATAGGTATCGGACAGCAGCCGCGAAAGTCCGTCGACGATGGATTTACGGTCTTCTTCACTGATACCAATATCGATTGCCATGTTTTTCCCCTTCAATTGATGAGCATTCATTGATCAGGTGCAGGACCACTCTAGCAAGAGTGTCGCTCACGTGCAGCCCGGCACGTCCAGGCGATGTGCGGCAAATCGCCCCGCATCGCTTGCGAGGCAGCGGCCGGCGAGCCTGTGTCCTGTAGGAAAAACGCTCGAGAGGCCGCTCAAATTACCTGCACCCGTCTAGGACAAGCCTTCGGCGCAAAAATGCCACCGCGATTGCAATACCCCGAAACGCTTGATTTGAGTAGGCACAGCCTTTGCTGTTAAATAGGCGCCGTGTGGCTGCCGTTCATTTCTGCGGCACGTCACATAGGCTGATACCCGCGCACGTGCTCAACGCCTCCCATTGTTCAGAAGCGAACCGTGCCAGTCAGCTCTTCCTTGTGATCCGTCTTAACGTGAGTTAATCAAAATGTTGAAAATCGTCCACCTGCTGACGGGCGTTGCGGCTTTGCTGCTGTCCTTTATCCCGAGCCTGCAGCCTGAAAGCCTGCCCTACCTGCAACAACACGACGCTCTATACCTGGCCTTGTTCGGCCTTCTCAACCTGACACTGGCACCGGTAATCCCTTACTGGAACAAAGGCACGCGTCATCAACTGCAAAACCTGGTCAGCGCGCTGCTGGTACTGACCGTTGTCGTTCAAACCCTCACCCTGCTGGCACCCATGCCTGAAGTGGGCGGCCACCCGGCCATCCTGCTCAGCCTGGTGATTGCTGTGGTCGCCATCGTTCTTCACCTGGCCATCAGCTTCTACCGTTCGTCCCCAGCGGCCGCGTCGCAAAACTACGACATGACCAACCGGGATACCGGGACCGTCAAGTGGTTCAACACCTCCAAAGGCTTCGGCTTCATTTCGCGCGACTCGGGCGACGATATCTTCGTCCACTTCCGGGCTATCCGCGGTGAAGGCCACCGCGTCCTGGTCGAAGGCCAGCGCGTGGAGTTCTCGGTGATGAACCGCGACAAAGGCCTGCAAGCTGAAGATGTAATCGCTGCCCTGCCGCGTCGCTGATTCCAGACGGCGCTGCAAAAAAAACCGCGATCCGGCGTTGCCCGGATCGCGGTTTTTTATTGCGCGCTCATTCAATAGTGCGGCGGCGGTGCTTCTTCTTCCGAGGTTTCGAACTGGCCGCCCATCTCTTCCTGGCGCTTGAGCAATGCGTTCATCTGCAATTGCAGGCGCTCCACGGCGTGCTGCTGGGCGACCAGAATGTCATTGAGGGTTTCGATGGTGTCGTCCTGGAAGGCCAGGCGGCTTTCCAGGTCGGTGACGCGATTTTGCAGGTCCATGGTTCAGTCCTGGGTAAAAATGAAGTCGGCAGGCAGCAATTCACGCAGTCGGCTGCGGATCGCCGCCACCTGCTCCGGGCTGTAGGGAACGGCCGGATGCCTGCCCCACACCGGCGCCGGCCAGGCTGCGTCATCGCGCTTGCGCACGATGACATGCACATGCAACTGGCTGACGACATTGCCCAGCGCGCCGATGTTCATCTTGTCGGCGCACAGGCCTTCGTTCAGCAGTTGGGCGAGGGCCGTCGTTTCCTGCCACAACCTCTGTTGATCGGCGACATCCAGCTGAAACACTTCGCTGATACCGTTGATACGCGGCACCAGGATGAACCAGGGGTAGTTCGCGTCATTGGACAGCAGCAGGCGACAGAGCGGGAAGTCCCCAATGGCCAGAGTGTCTTGTTGCAGGCGTTGATCTAAAGCGAACACGTGGGCACTCCGTTCGGCAGGTCAATTTCAGGTGCCCAGCATAACGCCGAATGCTCACGGCTTCACGGTGAATGCGCAGGAAGCCTTGAGGCAGACGGATCGCATCCACGCACCCTTTCGAGGCAACGGGAGGTTTGAACCACCCTACCTCGGGCCTCGAAGGGATGCACCAAAATGACCCAGCCGTGCCTCAAAGAGGTCCGGCGCCTACCCACATGGAGGGTCAATCGGTAACGTTTTGCCCAGGCGCGGGTTGGGTGGATCACAGAAAAGGGGTAACCCCTGCCTGCCAAGTGAGAACCAAATGGCTTAAAAAGCCCGTGTTTATGCGGTTTTTACATTCCCGTAACGTTTTTCACGAAAAAATGACATTCGATCAGCGCTTTGTGCACGCTTGTTGCATTCACCTCATTATCGTCGGCAACGACACCTGGAGGGATGCCGGGGTTTCGCGATAGGAAACAGTAGCGTTTCAATGTGTACCAGGGACGGGTTTCAAACTTTTAAACCGTTTGAAGAGAACATTGAAGTTGTCAGCCGGGTGATAGCCGGGCTGTGATTTGCGACACGGAGCTAGCAATTTACGACAGCCTCGTAAAGAAGCTGAAAGGATAGTTGAGTAAGTATCGTCAATAGCGCCGGCGTGAGATAACTTTGCGCCGACACAATAAAGAAAGAGCCGCCCAGATAAAAATACAGGTGGGACGGCAGTACTCTTCCTAAAACCAAAGGAGCAAATCACGATGCGCGTGATGAAGTGGAGCATGATCGCCCTGGCTGTTTCAGCAGGCACCTCGCAGTTCGCAATGGCGTCCGCCCAGGACGATTCCAAGGGCTTTGTTGAAGACAGCACATTCAGCATCAATACTCGCGCTCTGTACTTCAGCCGCGACTTCCGTAACAACCCGTCGGGCCCCGGCTCCAAGAGCCGTGCCGAAGAAACCGGCCTGGGCTTCAACGCGTTGTACGAATCGGGCTTCACCCAGGGCACCGTTGGTGTCGGTGTCGACGTGATCGGCCTGATGGGCCTCAAGCTCGACAGCGGCAAGGGCCGCGCCGGCACTGGTCTGTTCCCTACCGGTTCCGACGGTCGCTCGCAGGACGATTACTCCAAAGGCGGCGCTGCCGTTAAGTTCCGCATCTCCAATACCGTGCTGAAAATCGGTGACCAGTACACCACAGCCCCTGTATTCGCTTCCGATGACAGCCGTCTGCTGCCCGAGCTGCCACAAGGCATTTCGATCACCAGCAACGAAATCAAGGGCCTGAAGCTCGAAGGCGGTCACTTCACTTCCAGCGTCGCGCAGAACCAGACCTTCCATGACAGCCTGGGCCTGACCAAGACCGACTTTGTCGGCGGTGTCTATGCCTTCACGCCTGAAGTCACCGGCAGCCTGTACTACGCGAAAACCGAAGATTACTTCCGCAAGTACTACAGCAACCTGAACTGGACCCACGCCCTGAGCGATGACCAGTCGTTCGCGCTGGACTTCAACATCTACGACACCAAGAGCGAAGGCGCCGGCCTGCAGCGCGCGGCGAAAGATGGCGTGACCAAGCTCGACAACCGCGCATTCAGCCTGCAGGGCGCGTACACCATCGGCGCTCACACCTTTACCCTGGCTGCGCAGAAGGTTTCCGGCGACGGCGACTACGGCTATGGCGTAGATGGCGGCGGCACCGTGTTCCTGGCCAACTCCATCGCCCGTTCCGACTTCAACGCCGAAGGCGAGAAGTCCTACCAGGCGCGTTACGACATCAACATGGCGACCTTCGGCATTCCCGGCCTGAGCTTCATGACCCGTTACGTTACCGGTAGCGGCGCCAACACGGCCACCACCAGCAACGGTAAAGAGTGGGAACGTGACATCGAAGCCAAGTACGTGATCCAGAGCGGCCCGGCTAAAAACCTCAGCCTGCGTCTGCGTCAAGCGACCTATCGTTCCGGTGATGGCGTTTACTACGGTTCGCCTTCGATCGACGAACTGCGTCTGATCGCGAACTACCCGCTGAACATCCTGTAATCGCGAAAGCCCTTACAACGATGACTTAAGGTTTCGACCTTGAATAAAAAGCCGCTCCCCTGTTTGCAAGGGAGCGGCTTTTTTATTGCAGTTATATGTCAACGGAAAAGTAACTAGCAAGCTAAGTAACTATATTCGCCCATGACATATAACCGTCGCGTTTAAGCTGACCTTTCGGCCAACTTAAACGCAACACGGCTTTATCACTTCACCGGGGCTTCCTGCATCACGCGAATAACGCGCTGCGGGAACGGAATATCAATGTCCGCCGCTTTCAAGCGGTCGCGCGCCAGTTCATTGAGCATAAATACAACATCCCAATAATCCGCAGTGTTGGTCCAGCAGCGCAGGGAAACGGTGATGGAACTGTCGCCCAGGGTCGATACCACTGCGACGGGCGCAGGGTCGGCCAGCACGCGCGGGTCCTTGGCCAGTTCCAGCAACACTTCACGGGCTTTCTGCAGGTCAGCCTCGTAGTCCACGCCCACATCGAACACGACCTTGCGGGTCGGCTGGCGGTTGGTGTTGGTGATGATGCCGTTGGACAGGATGCCGTTCGGCACGATCACGGTCTTGTTGTCGCCGGTACGCAGCACCGTGTGGAAAATCTGGATACTGTCGACGGTGCCCGAGGTGCCCTGGGCTTCGATCCAGTCACCGATACGGAACGGACGGAACAGCAGGATCAGCACGCCGCCGGCGAAGTTGGCCAGGCTGCCTTGCAGTGCCAGGCCGATAGCCAGGGTAGCCGCACCGATGGCGGCGACGAACGAGGTGGTTGCCACGCCGATCATCGACGCCACGCTGACGATCAGCATGACTTTCAGCGCAATGTTCGCAAGGCTGGTGATGAAGTGCTGCAGCGCCAGGTCGGCGTTACGCAGCGCCAGCAGGCGCCCTACGCGGTGGGTAAACACGTTGATCAGCCACCAACCGATGGCCAGGGTGATAACGGCCAGCAGCACCCGGCTGCCGTATTCCATGATCATCGGGATCCAGGACTGCGAGGTTTTGATCAAGTGATCCACTTCTGCGTTTAAATCCATGTAGCTTCTCCTGTCTTAGCGGATATGCGGCTTGATTGACTGCCTGAAAACGCAATTGAGCCCCGTAGGGCTCAATTGTAGGCGCCGATTCTGGGCCGTGGGACGTCAAAAACGGCCACAGGTTCCACAAATGGCCATCAGTCGCGGAAGTTATTGAATTGCAGCGGCATGTCGAACGTCTTGGCGCGCAGGGCCGCTATGGCCTCTTGCAGGTCGTCGCGCTTCTTGCCGGTGACACGCACCTGTTCGCCCTGGATGGCCGCCTGGACTTTGAGCTTGGCATCCTTGATGTGCGCGACGATCTTCTTCGCCAGCTCCTTGTCGATGCCTTCCTTGAGCACGGCTTCCTGCTTCATCAGCTTGCCGGAAGCATAGGCGTCCTTGACTTCAAGGCACTGCACATCGATCTTGCGCTTGACCAGGGCCAGCTTGAGGATTTCGATCATCGCTTCCAGCTGGAAATCGGCTTCAGCGGTCAGGTTGACGGTCAGTTCCTTTTCCTTGAATTCGAAGCTGCCCTTGCCTTTCAAGTCATAGCGACGGTCCAGTTCCTTGACGGCGTTTTCGACGGCGTTGGTGACTTCGTGTTTGTCCAGTTCGGATACCACGTCGAACGAAGGCATGTCATTTCTCCAATATAAGGGGCGGGCTCAGTAGAGATGGAGCGCGCCCGAGCTAAAATGCCGGGGCATTATAGCGGTTCTTTCGCCGCGTTCACCGCTGGCGACCCCAAGGAGCACACACTGATGGCGACCACCTGGCATATTCTCGGCGCCGGTAGCCTGGGCACCCTCTGGGCCACGCGTCTGGCGCGGGCGGGCGTGCCGGTTCGTTTGATCCTGCGCGATCAGGCGCGCCTGGCCAGCTATGCGTCGGGCGCGGGCCTGACCCTGGTTGAACAAGGCATCGCGCACACCTACCGGGTCACCGGCGAAACGCCCGACAGTCCCGAACCGATCCACCGCCTGCTGGTGGCGTGCAAAGCCTACGATGCCCAAAGCGCTGTCGCACAATTGCAACATCGCCTGGCGCCTGACGCGGAACTGATCCTGCTGCAAAACGGCCTCGGCAGCCAGGATGCCGTGGCCGCGCAGGTGCCGCAGGCGCGTTGCATCTTTGCCTCCAGCACCGAAGGCGCGTTTCGCGATGGCGAGTGGCGCGTGGTATTTGCCGGCCACGGCTACACCTGGCTGGGGGACCCCGCGCGCCCGACCGCGCCGCTGTGGCTGGAGGACTTGCAGGCCGCCGCCATTGCCCATGAATGGAGCACCGATATTCTCACGCGCCTGTGGCGCAAGCTGGCGCTCAATTGCGCGATCAACCCGCTGACCGTGCTTTACCAGTGCCGCAACGGGGGACTCCAGGCCCATCAATGCGAAGTCGCCACCTTGTGCGCCGAATTGAGCGAACTGCTGGAGTGCTGCGGCCAGCCTGCGGCTGCGCAGGATTTGCTCAGCGAAGTGCAACGGGTGATCCAGGCCACCGCGGCCAACTACTCGTCCATGTACCAGGACGTGGCCAACGCGCGGCGTACCGAAATCAGCTACTTATTGGGTTACGCCTGCCAGGCGGCGGCTCGTCATCAACGAGTGCTGCCGCATCTGCAGCAGGTGCAGGCGCGTTTGATCGAGCACTTGGTTGCACGCCGATTGCCCCACGACTGAGGCACGCGCTACCCTGCCTTATATCTATTGCCTGCGAAAAACCTGATGCCACTGCGCCAGCGTCTTGAAAACTTACCGGTAGGGCAGAAATTGCTGGCCGCCCTGCTGGTACTGCTGACCACCGTATTGCTGGTGGCCAACCTGACCTTTATCAGCGCCGCCTACTGGATCTCCCAGGAAAGCATGGCGCCCCAGGCGTTGCAGGCCATCGGTCGACTGGTGTCCAACCCGGCACTCGCCGCCGAGGCCCTTCAATCCCCGGACAAGGCCGACGCCCTGCTCAATGAACTGACCAGCTATTCACCGTTGCGCGCCGCCGCACTGTACGACGGCGAGGGCAATCGCCTGGCGCAGATGCAACACGGCGACCGCCTGCACCTGCCCGACAATTACCGGCATGTCGAAGCCTGGCGCCTCACCGAGTTTCGCAGCAACCAGATCATCACCCTGCCCCGCCCCGGCCAGCCTTCGGGGCATCTGTTGCTGGTGGCCAGCAGTGAGCTACCGGTGGCGTTCTATACCGGCACCCTGACCGCGAGCCTGGGCATCCTGATTTTCAGCGTCTTGCTGTGGCTGGTGATTGCCCGGCAGATCAAACGCTTGATCACCCGCCCCATCCATGAGCTTGAAGAACTGTCGCGCCAGGTGACGCGAGAAGAGAACTACGCCCTGCGCGCAGGCCCCGGCAACCGTGACGAAATCGGCAGCCTGGCGGAAGCGTTCAACACCATGCTGTCGCGCATCGAGGCCCGTGAACAACAGCTCAAACGTGCGCGGGATGATTCCCAGGCCGCCTACGACCAGGCCCAGGGCCTGGCCGAGGAAACCCGCCATACCAACCGCAAGCTGGAGCTGGAAGTCCAGGTGCGCAGCAAAATCGAGAAAAAGCTCACCGGTTTTCAGAATTACCTCAACAGCATTATCGACTCAATGCCTTCAGCGCTGATTGCTCTGGACGAACAGCTCTACGTCACCCAGTGGAATCAGGAAGCCACTGCGCTTTCCGGCACGCGCCTGGATGAAGCCCTCAATCAGCCGATTTTCCTCGCGTTCCAACCGCTCAAGCCGTACCTGCCGCAAATCAAGGCTACGGTGGAACAGCACACGGTGGAGCGGATCGAGCGGGTCACCTGGGTCAAGGACGACGAGCCAAAGCACTACGCGCTGACGTTCTACCCGCTGATGGGCGGCGCCGGGCGTGGCGTGGTGATCCGCATCGACGACATCACCCAGCGCCTGTCCCTGGAAGAAATGATGGTGCAATCGGAAAAAATGCTCTCCGTCGGCGGCCTGGCGGCCGGCATGGCCCATGAAATCAACAACCCGCTGGGCGCGATCCTGCACAACGTGCAAAACATCCGGCGGCGCCTGTCACCCGACCTGCCCAGAAACCTGGAACACGCCGAACAGGCAGGTATCGAACTGGAAACCGTCAACCGTTACCTGCAAGCGCGCGAAGTCCCGCAATTACTCGACGGCATTCAACAGGCGGGCGCGCGTGCAGCTAAAATCGTCACGCACATGCTCAGTTTCAGCCGACGCAGCAATCGGCAAATGGCCCCCTGCGACTTGCCGGCCCTGATCGACCAGGCTGTGGAGATCGCCGGTAACGATTTCGACCTGGCCATCGGCTTTGACTTCAAGGGCCAGGCAATCATCCGCCAGTTCGATCCGCAACTGGGCCCGGTGCCGGGCACGGCCAACGAACTGGAGCAAGTGCTGCTCAACCTGCTGAAAAATGCCGCCCAGGCGATTCACCTGCGTGAAGACGACAGCGAACCGGGGCGCATCATCCTGCGCACCCGCCTCAACCCGCCCTGGGCCGAAATCCAGGTGGAAGACAATGGCATCGGCATGAGCGAAAACGTGCGCAAACGCACCTTCGAGCCGTTCTTCACCACCAAGGAAATAGGCCAGGGCACCGGGCTTGGGTTGTCGGTGTCATATTTCATCATTACCAATAACCACAAGGGCCAGATGGAAGTGCACTCGACCCTCGGCCAAGGCACGTGTTTCACCTTGCGTCTGCCGCTGGCCGGCAGCCAATTATCCCCTGCTGAACTCACCCGACTGGAGCAATGACCATGGGCTTTCGCCTGTCAAAGATCTACACCCGCACCGGCGACCAGGGCGAAACCGGCCTCGGCGACGGCCGCCGCGTGCCCAAGGATCACCCCAGGGTCGAGGCCATCGGCGAGGTGGATACGCTGAACAGTCAGTTGGGGTTGCTGTTGGCCAATCTGGAGGAACAGAGCGGCAAGCACCCCGAATTGAATGATGTCATCGAAGTGCTCACGCCCTGTCAGCATCGATTGTTCGACCTCGGCGGCGAGCTGGCGATGCCGGTGTACAAAGCGTTGACGGCAGCGGAAGTGGATCGGCTGGAAGCGGCAATCGATCGCTGGAACGAAGAGGTAGGGCCGTTGGAGAATTTCATCCTGCCCGGTGGTTCAGCGCTGATCGCCCAGGCCCATGTGTGCCGCAGCCTGGCGCGCAGTGCCGAACGTCGCTGTCAGCACTTGAATGCGGTAGAACCGTTGGAAGGGGTGGGGTTGGCGTATATCAATCGGTTGTCGGACTTGCTGTTCGTGGCGGCCAGGGTGATTGCCCGGCGCCAGGGGGTGGCCGAGGTGTTGTGGCAGGCGGCTGCCAAGCCACACTGATGTTTCACGGGTGACTGACAGGGCATCATCGGGGTGTAGGAGCGAGCTTGCTCGCGAAAAACTCACAGGCGCCGCGCCCATTCAGAAAGCTCGCGTTATCGTTGACGCTTTTCGCGAGCAAGCTCGCTCCTACATCCCGATAGCGCCCGTCAGAGCAGCATCAGTCTTCGGGCCAAAACGCCCGAATCCCCGCCACACCCTGCGCTCCAGCCGCCCACGCCTGCTCACGCTGCGCAGGCCCAACTCCGCCCAGTAGAAACACCGGCTTGCTGAACCCACGGATCAGCTCGGCCGCCTGCTCCCAACCCAACGGCTGGGCCTCGGGATGGGTTTGAGTCGGCTGAACCGGCGACAGCGTGACGAAATCCACGTCCATCATTTCCGCCAGCGCCAGCTCCTCAGCATTGTGGCAAGAAGCCGCCAGCCAACGATCCTCAGGCAGCGGACGGCCCTTGCTTGCATATTGGCGCAATTGCGCCGAGGTCATGTGCCAGCCGGCTGCGGGGAAATCCCCCAGCCATTCGAACGGCCCCTTGATCATCAATTGCGCCTTGCCGGCACACAGGCCCACCGCATCCACTGCCAGGTCACGGTATTTGGGGTCGTAGCCGTTGGGTGCGCGCAGTTGAACCAGCTTGATGCCACCGGCGATAGCCTTCTGGATGCCACGCAGCAGCGTCGGGGTTTCCAGCTCGCCAGGGGTGATCAGGTACTCGGCGGGCAAGCGCGCAGCAGCGACAATCGGTGTATTCGCCGCCGGGAACGCATAGTTGACCAGGTCCCGTGGCGTCACCCATTCCAACGGCTGCCCTTCAGCGCCGTGGGGTTCGCCGGTGAAGGCCGAGACCTCCCAGACATCCAGCAGCACCTGCTTGTCCGGGTAGTCATGTTGCACCTGGATCAACGGCCGCGCGGTGGTGACCTGGATACCCAGCTCTTCCTGCAATTCGCGGGACAAGGCCGTGGAGACCGACTCATCCGCCTCCACCTTGCCGCCGGGAAATTCCCAGAGGCCGCCTTGATGTTGAGTATCGGCGCGGCGTGCCAGCAGGATCCTGCCATCGACACCGCGGATCACCGCTGCTGCTACATGCACTCGTTTCACCGCCACTGCTTCCTCTCGTTATAACCCTTGTAGGAGCGAGCTTGCTCGCGAAGAACGTCAACCATAACGCGTACATCCTGGATAACGCGTTGGCGTTGAGTTTTTCGCGAGCAAGCTCGCTCCTACTTTCAGGTGCGATATTCCGCGTTGATCTTCACGTATTCGTGGGACAGGTCCGTGGTCCAGATGGTTTCGCTGCACTCGCCGCGACCCAGCTCGATGCGGATGGTGATTTCTTCCTGCTGCATCACTGCCGAGCCCTGGGCTTCGGTGTAGGTTTCGGCGCGGGCACCACGGCTGGCAATGCACACGTCGCCGAGGAACACGTCGATCTTGCTCACGTCCAGGTCAGGCACACCGGCGCGACCAACGGCTGCGAGGATACGGCCCCAGTTCGGGTCGGAAGCGAACAAGGCGGTCTTGATCAGCGGCGAGTGCGCCACGGTGTAACCCACGTCCAGGCATTCCTGATGGTTGCCGCCGCCGTTGACTTCAACGGTGACGAACTTGGTCGCGCCCTCGCCGTCCCGCACGATGGCCTGGGCCACGTCCATGCACACCTCGAATACCGCCTGCTTCAACGCTGCAAACAGCGGGCCTTCGGTGGAGGTGATTTCCGGCAGGTTGGCCTGGCCGGTGGCGATCAGCATGCAGCAGTCGTTGGTGGAGGTGTCACCGTCGATGGTAATGCGGTTGAACGACTTGTTGGCGCCGTCCAGCATCAGGCGCTGCAGCACATCGCGGGAGACTTTGGCGTCAGTGGCGATATAACCGAGCATGGTGGCCATGTTCGGGCGGATCATGCCGGCGCCCTTGCTGATACCGGTCACGGTGACGGTGACGCCATCGTGCACGAACTGACGGCTCGCGCCCTTGGGCAAGGTGTCGGTGGTCATGATGCCGGTGGCCGCAGCCGCCCAGTTATCCACAGACAGGTCATCCAGCGCGGCTTGCAGGGCGCCTTCGATTTTCTCCACCGGCAGTGGCTCACCGATCACGCCGGTGGAATAGGGCAGCACCTGGCTGGCGTCTACGCCGGTCAACTGAGCCAGCTTGGCGCAGGTGCGCGCGGCGGCGACCAGGCCAGGCTCGCCGGTGCCGGCGTTGGCGTTGCCGGTGTTGGTCAGCAGGTAACGAATCGACCCGGCCACACGTTGCTTGGCCAGGATCACCGGCGCAGCGCAAAAGGCGTTGAGGGTGAACACACCGGCGACGGTCGAGCCTTCGGCACAGCGCATCACCACCACATCCTTGCGCCCCGGACGCTTGATACCGGCCGAAGCGATACCGAGTTCAAAACCGGCGACCGGGTGCAATGTGGGCAAAGGACCAAGACCAACAGCCATGTATGCGCTCCTTGAGAGAGAGGATGTGTATGCCGTCACTGTCGACGGGAATTAATGGCAAAACGCCGCGACGGCTGATGCCGGTCGCGGCGCAGGATGTTGCAGCGTCAGGCGAAAATCTTATTCGATCTGGCCGTGACAGTGTTTGAATTTCTTGCCCGAACCGCAGTAGCACAGCTCATTGCGGCCCAGCTTCTGATCATTGCGTACCGGGGTTTGAGCCAGGGCCACATCGACCTCTTCGCCCAACACCTCAGGCGCGTCCAGGCCAGGCGCTTCGTCATGCTGGAACTGCATGCGCGCAGCCAGTGCCTCGGCTTCCTGACGCAGGCGTGCTTCTTCCTCGATCGGGTCTTCGCGACGCACCTGAACGTGGGACAGCACGCGAATCGAGTCGCGCTTGATCGAATCCAGCAGCTCGGAGAACAACGTGAACGACTCGCGCTTGTACTCCTGCTTCGGGTTCTTCTGGGCGTAGCCACGCAAATGGATACCGTGGCGCAAGTGGTCCATGGTCGACAGGTGGTCTTTCCACAGGTCGTCCAGCACGCGCAGGACAATTTGCTTCTCGAAGGTGCGCAGTGCTTCGGCACTCGCCTGCTCTTCTTTCTCGTTGTACGCGGCCAGCAGCTCGGTCATCAGCTTCTCGCGCAGCGTCTCTTCGTACAGGTGATCGTCCTCGTCCAGCCACTGCTGAACCGGCAGGTCGACGCCGAAGTCACTCTTCAACGCGGCTTCCAGGCCGGCCACATCCCACTGCTCAGGCAGCGACTGCGGCGGGATATGCGCGCTGACGGTCGCGTTGAGCACGTCCTGGCGGAAGTCAGCGATGGTTTCGCCAATGTTGTCGGCGGCCAGCAACGTGTTACGCATGTGATAGATCACTTTACGTTGTTCGTTGTTGACGTCATCGAACTCGAGCAGTTGCTTGCGAATGTCGAAGTTGCGCCCTTCGACCTTGCGCTGAGCCTTCTCGATGGCGTTGGTCACCATGCGGTGTTCGATCGCTTCCCCGGACTGCATTCCCAGGGCCTTCATGAAGTTCTTCACCCGATCCGAGGCGAAGATACGCATCAGGCTGTCTTCCAGGGACAGGTAGAAACGGCTGGAACCGGCGTCACCCTGGCGACCGGCACGACCACGCAACTGGTTGTCGATACGGCGCGATTCGTGACGCTCGGACGCAATCACCTGCAAACCGCCGGATTCCAGTACGGCCTGGTGGCGTTTCTGCCAGTCCGCCTTGATCTGGGCGATCTGCTCGGGGGTCGGGCTGTCGAGGGAGGCCACTTCCACTTCCCAGTTACCGCCCAACAGGATGTCGGTACCACGACCGGCCATGTTGGTGGCGATGGTCAGCGCGCCGGGGCGACCGGCCTGGGCGATGATCTCGGCTTCCTTCTCGTGGAACTTGGCGTTGAGGACCTTGTGCTCGATGCCTTCCTTGTTGAGCAGGTTGGACACGTGCTCGGACGTCTCGATGGTCGCGGTACCCACCAGGATCGGGCGGCCCTTGGCCATGCCGTCCTTGATGTCGTTGATGATCGCCGCGTATTTCTCTTCGGCGGTCAGGAACACCAGGTCGTTATAGTCTTTACGCGCCAGTGGCTTGTTCGGCGGGATGACCACTACCGACAGACCATAGATCTGGTGGAATTCGAACGCTTCGGTGTCGGCCGTACCGGTCATGCCGGACAGCTTGTTGTACAGACGGAAGTAGTTCTGGAAGGTGGTGGATGCCAACGTCTGGCTCTCGGCCTGGATATTGAGCATTTCCTTGGCTTCGATGGCCTGATGCAGGCCTTCGGACAGACGACGACCGGGCATGGTACGGCCGGTGTGTTCGTCGACCAGAACGACCTGGCCTTCCTGCACGATGTATTCGACGTTGCGATGGAACAGCTTGTGCGCGCGCAGGCCGGCATACACGTGGGTCAGCAGGCCCAGGTTATGCGCCGAGTACAGGCTCTCGCCCTCGGCCAGCAGGCCGATCTGGGTCAGCATGTCTTCGACGAACTGGTGACCGGCTTCGTTGAGTTCGACCTGACGGGTCTTCTCGTCAATGGTGAAGTGACCTTCTTTGGTCACCACGCCTTCGACTTCCTCGATGTGCTGCTCCAGGCGCGGGATCAACTTGTTGATCTCGGTGTACAGGCGCGAGCTGTCTTCGGCCTGGCCGGAGATGATCAGCGGGGTACGGGCTTCGTCGATGAGGATGGAGTCGACTTCGTCGATCACGGCAAAGTTGAGTTCGCGCTGGAATTTTTCTTCCATGCTGAACGCCATGTTGTCGCGCAGGTAGTCGAAACCGAATTCGTTGTTGGTGCCGTAGGTGATGTCGGCGGCGTAGGCGGCGCGCTTCTCTTCCGGCGGCTGGAACGGCGTTACCACGCCGACGGTCAGGCCGAGGAATTCATACAGCGGGCGCATCCAGTTGGCGTCGCGGCGAGCCAGGTAGTCGTTCACCGTCACAACGTGCACGCCCTTGCCGGACAATGCGTTGAGGTAAACGCCCAGGGTGGCCACCAGGGTCTTGCCTTCACCGGTGCGCATTTCGGCAATCATGCCTTCATGCAAGGTCATGCCGCCGATCAACTGGACATCGAAGTGGCGCATGCCCATGACACGCTTACCGGCTTCACGGGCGACCGCAAAGGCTTCGGGAAGCAGCTTGTCGAGGGTTTCACCTTTGGCTATGCGGGCCTTGAACTCTTCGGTCTTGGCGCGCAATTGCTCGTCCGACAGGGCAACCATCTGCTCTTCGAAGGCATTGACCAGCTGCACCGTCTTGAGCATGCGTTTGACTTCGCGCTCATTCTTGCTTCCAAAAAGTTTCTTTAACAAAGGCGCAAACATATCGGCAGGTTCTTCCACACATAGGGATGGAGGGCGCACCGTCAGTGGCCCGAGCAGCCCTCACGGCCGCATGCGAACGCGCATTCTACCCGGAATCGTGGGTGAGGAAAGTGGCGTTGTTCCCGGATGCGGGCACGGCGCTGTGAGAGGGCCTGTTTAAAATAAGGGCTTTTGCTGGAACTTCAACCCATCAAGCGCAGAAGTTACTTATTGATTTCACGGGAAAAGCCCTGCCGATGCATGGCTTCGGGGCCCACAGGCGCTTTCTGTTAAGATGGCGGCTCTGTTACCTAAGGTGTCTAAACATGGCATTTCGCCCTCTTCCAGCCCGCGCTCCCGGCGTGTTGCTTCGCGAAGCCAAGCCGTTGAAAGCCATCTTTGGCCACGCGAAACGGCTGGGGCATTTGCAACGCCTGCTCGAAAGCCAGTTGCAACCGGCCGCGCGCGAACACTGTCATGTGGCGTCCTGGCGTGAAGGCAATCTGCTATTAATTGTCACTGACGGCCATTGGGCGACCCGTTTGCGTTACCAGCAAAAACGCCTGCAGCGACAATTGATGGTGTTCGATGAGTTTGCCGGCCTGGTGCGTATCCAGTTCAAGGTCCAGCCGCCCACCGTACTGCGCAGCACGGCGGGGCATACGATGGACCTGTCGGAAAATGCCGCCGAAACCCTCCAGGCCACGGCTGAAGGGATCAACGATCCGGGTCTGCGCGCGGCACTGCAACGGCTGGCCGCCCATGCCAGGCCCAAACCCTGAACCTCACTTGCGCTTGCTGCCGCCCAGCAACGAGCCCAGCAAGCCGCGCACCAACTGCCGCCCCATCTGATTGGCGGCCTGCTGCATGGCGGATTTCAGCGCCTTGCCTGCCGTGGTTCCCAGGAACGCACCGGCCTTGTCGGTGAAGCTGGGCTCTTGCGTGGCGGGCTTGGTCTCATCGGTCGGCCCCAAGTCCTTGCGCGCCATCAGCACCTCGTAGGCCGATTCGCGGTCAATCGGCTTGTCGTAACGGCCCTGCAGCGGCGAACTGGCGATCAATGCCGCCCGTTCGGCCTCGGTCAGCGGCCCGATCCGCGACTGTGGCGGTGCGACCAGCACTCGCTGGACCACCTCCGGCGTGCCCTTTTCCTGCAAGGTGCCCACCAGCGCTTCCCCGGTGCCCAACTCGGTCAGCACCGCCAGGGCATCGAAGGCCGGGTTAGGCCGGAAACCGTCCGCCACCGCCCGCAGGGATTTTTGCTCTTTGGTGGTGAATGCCCGCAGGCCATGCTGAATACGCAGGCCCAGTTGCGCCAGCACCGTGTCAGGCAAGTCGCCCGGCGACTGCGTGACGAAGTACACGCCCACCCCTTTGGAGCGAATCAACCGCACCACTTGCTCCAGACGGTCCTGCAACGCCTTGGGTGTGTCGGCGAACAATAGGTGCGCTTCATCGAAAAACAGCGCCAACAGCGGTTTTTCCGCATCACCGCGCTCGGGCAACTGCTCGAACAGTTCCGCCAGCAGCCACAACAGGAAGGTCGCGTAGACCTTCGGCGCGTCATGCACCAGGCGGCTGGCGTCCAGCAGATGAATACGGCCGCGCCCGTCGCCGGCGGGCTGCAAAATATCCTCGAGCTGCAGGGCCGGCTCGCCGAACAGCGCCTCGGCGCCCTGCTGCTCCAGCACCGCGAGACGCCGCAACAACGCCTGGCTGGAACCGGTGGTCATCAACGCCGCATCGTCACCCAACAGTTCAGGGTGATAACGCAGGTGGTTGAGCAATGCCTTGAGGTCTTTAAGGTCCAGCAGCAGCAGGCCCTCACGGTCGGCCACCTTGAACGTCGCGTACAGCGCCGACTGCTGGCTGTCGGTGAGTTCCAGCAGGCTGCCGAGCAACAACGGGCCCATTTCACTGATGGTGGTGCGCAACGGATGACCGGACTGACCGTGGATATCCCACAGCGTGACCGGATAAGCCTTCGGCGCGTAATCAAGGAAGGGCATCCCGGCGATGCGTTCGGCGACTTTGCCCTGGGGATTGGCCGCAGCGCCCAGGCCGCACAGGTCGCCCTTGATGTCGGCGGCGAATACCGCCACCCCCGCGTCACTGAACGCTTCGGCCAGGCGCTGCAAGGTGACGGTCTTGCCGGTGCCCGTGGCGCCGGCGATCAACCCGTGACGGTTGGCCAGGCGCATGGGCTGGGCGATGGGCTGGCCATCCGGGCCGGCACCGATAAGCAGTTGTGTGGAGTCAGGCATTTCGTCACCTATGGTTAATCTTTAGTGCCGCGAGGTCGATATAGACGGATGTAAGCCCGACAAAGACTAAAAAATAGTCAGATAATTCCTATACGGCCCAACGGAGCTATCAGCAGAAATATCACACCTTTTTTTACGCTGCCATTTTGCGCCTTGTCTAGAGGGCGCGCCCCGGACATCAAGACCTTAGCGGACCTTACAAGCCATGAATAAAAACCTGCGCTTCAGCCACAAAATTTTGCTTGCAGCCTCCCTTATCGTCATCGCCGCCTTTGCGTTGTTTACCCTCTATAACGACTACCTTCAGCGCAATGCGATTCGTGACGATCTCAATAGCTACCTGCATGAAATGGGCGACGTCACCGCCGGCAGTATTCAGACCTGGCTCACCGGGCGTATCGCGCTGGTCGAAAACGCCGCACAGAATATCGCCCTCAATCCCGAGCCTTCCGTGGTTGCCAGCCTGCTGGAACAGAAAGCCCTGACCTCATCGTTCATGGCCACCTACGTCGGCGACAGCCAGGGCAAGTTCACGATCCGCCCCGACACCAAGATGCCCGACGGTTTCGACCCGCGTGTGCGCCCCTGGTACAAGGACGCCCAGAACAGCAACGGCTCGACCCTGACCGAGCCCTATATCGACGCGGCCACGGGGAGTTTGATTATTTCCATCGCCACCCCGAGTGCCAAGGCCGGCCAGAGCATCGGCGTGGTGGGCGGTGACCTGAGCCTGCAAACCCTGGTGGACAACATTGGCGCGCTGGACTTGGGCGGCATGGGTTACGCGTTTCTGGTCAGCGCCGACGGCAAAGTGCTGGTGCACCCGGACAAGGCCCTGGTCATGAAGACCCTGGCTGACGTGTACCCCAACGACACGCCGAAGATCAGCGCTGATTTCAGCGAAGTGCAGGCCAATGGCAAGACCAATATCGTTACGTTTACCCCGATCAAGGGCCTGCCCTCGGTAAACTGGTACTTGGGCATTTCGGTGGATAAAGCCAAATCGTTCGCCATGCTCACCCAGTTCCGCACGTCGGCAGTCATCGCCACCCTCATCGCCGTGGTGATCATCATCGCGTTGCTGGGCATGCTGATCCGCGTGTTGTTGCAACCGCTGCACGTGATGACCCGCGCCATGCAGGACATTGCCGACGGCGAAGGCGACCTGACCCGGCGCCTGACCATCCAGAACAACGACGAGTTCGGCACCCTGGGCACCGCATTCAACCGTTTCGTGGAGCGCATCCACACCTCGATCCGCGAAGTGTCATCGGCCACCGAGCAGGTCAATGAAGTGGCACTGCGGGTGGTCAGCGCGTCCAACTCGTCGATGGTCAATTCGGATGAACAGGCCAACCGCACCAACAGCGTCGCCGCTGCGATCAATGAGCTGGGCGCTGCCGCCCAGGAAATCGCGCGCAACGCGGCGCAGGCCTCCAGCCAGGCCAGTGATGCGCGGCATTTGGCCGAAGACGGCCAGCAGGTGGTAGAGCGCAATATCAAGGCCATGACCCAGCTGTCGAGCATGATCAGCGCCTCCAGCAGCAATATCGAGGCGCTGAACAGCAAGACGGTGAACATTGGCCAGATCCTTGAAGTGATCACCAGTATTTCCCAGCAAACCAACTTGCTCGCACTCAACGCCGCCATCGAAGCCGCGCGTGCCGGAGAAGCCGGTCGCGGCTTCGCGGTGGTGGCCGATGAAGTGCGCAACCTGGCGCACCGCACCCAGGAATCGGCGCAACAGGTGCAGAAGATGATCGAGGAACTGCAAATCGGCGCCCGCGACTCGGTGAGCACCATGAGTGAAAGTCAGCGCCACAGCCAGGACAGCGTGGAAATCGCCAACCTGGCCGGCGAGCGCTTGAACAGCGTGACCCAGCGCATTGGCGAGATCGATGGGATGAACCAGTCCGTGGCCACCGCCACCGAAGAGCAGACCTCGGTCGTGGAGTCGATCAATATGGACATTACTGAAATCAACACCCTCAACCAGGAAGGCGTGGAGAACCTGCAATCGACGCTGCGCGCCTGCACGGACCTGGAGCAACAGGCGTCGCGCCTGAAGCAATTGGTGGGCAGCTTCCGCATCTGATACACAGAGGAGCTTGGCGGTACTCGGTAAAAAGTGACTATCTTACTGATGCTCCACAATCCAAATGTGGGAGGGGGCTTGCCCCCGATGGCGGCCTCTGGGCCGGCCAGGATGTTGGATTGGACCGAGTACATATCCGTTTCTGCGGTCACGGCTGCTAATGGTTCCGCTTTTACAGCGGCTCACTTTTGAAAAGCGCAAAAGTAAGCAAAACGCT